>DAIPXW010000042.1:0-10384 GCA_036783075.1 Candidatus Dormiibacterota bacterium
CAAGGAGCCCGTTTGGGATGAGGGCAACAGCACCCTCCGTGGTGCGGATGACGATCGGCAGCATGAGGATCGCCAGGGCGATCGCCCCCGAATAGCCGGAGAAATGATGGAAGGGGAGGACGAAGAAGGCGTAAGCGAAAAGGCCGATGGCGATTGACGGAGTGCCCACGAGCACATCGGCAGCGAGGCGGACTCCCCCTGCCAGGCGTCCGCTCCCGTACTCCGCGAGGTACACGCCGCCCAGGACGCCGACCGGGATCGCCATGAGCGAGGCGAGCCCGACGATGATCCCGGTTCCGACGATGGCGTGCTCGACACCAGACGTCGGGATCGCGGGGCACGTCGGCTCGCATGGCGGGGTCTCGACGTTGAAAAAGAACTCGGGATGAATCACCGAGGGCAGGCCTCTGGCCACCGTGTACCACAGGACGAGTGCCAGCGGAACCAGCGCCGCCACCGTGAGCGCGTAGATGACGACCAGGGACAAGGTGCTGGTCGCCCGCCGGCGCGTGTTTCGGTTCACAGTGGCGCGACCCTTGCCTGGGTGCTGCGGACGAGGAGCAGCGCGATGACGTTGACGGTCAGCGTGACCAGGATCAGCACCAGCCCGAGCTCGACCAGGGCTGCGGGGTAGATATTTCCTGTCGCCTCGGTGAACTCGTTGGCGATCACGCTGGCGAGCGTGTATGCGGGCGAGAAGATGGACGTGGGGATCTCGTATCGGTTGCCGATGATCATGGTGACCGCGATGGTCTCGCCCAGCGCCCGGCCCAGGCCCAGGATGGTGGCGCCGAAGATCCCCGCCCGAGCGGCGGGCAGGATCACGCGCCACGTCGTCTCCCACCAGGTGGCACCCAGGGCGACGGAGTTCTCGCGGAGGCCTCGCGGCACGGCGCGGATCACGTCGCGCGAGACCGCGGTGAGGGTCGGGAGGACCATCACCGCCAGGACGAGTGCCGCAGTGAACAGGCTCTGAGGTCGGGCCGGACCGGACAGGAACCGAATCCAGCCCAGGTGCTCGGCGATCGGCGTCTCGAGGTGCTGGAACGAGAACGGACCCAGCACGTACAGCGCCCATATGCCGTACACGACGCTGGGAATCGCCGCCAGGAGCTCGATCCCGGTGCCGATGAACCCGCGGACGCGCTGCTGTCCGGATTCGGCGAGCATGACCGCGACGGCCACTCCCACCGGAAGGGCGAGGACCAGCGCCATCAGGCTCGTCGTCACGGTTCCGAAAATGCCGGGCAGCGCTCCAAAGGAGTCGGTCACCGGGTTCCAGTCCCTCCCGATCAGGAAACCGGGACCGAACTGGCGCATGGCCGGGGCCGCCTGCTGCAGCAGGACGAAGATGATCAGGATCAGCGCGGCCGGCGCGACACAGGCCACCACCGCCGCCACCGTCCGGAACCTGTCCGGCGGCCGGCGGACAGGCCCTCCCTTCACGCCGGTCTCGATCGCGGTCGCCACGCCCGACGAATCCTCAGACAGGACCGGCGGCGGGCTGGTTGCGGTCGAGCCGGTAGCCGATTCCGCGCACCGTGACGATCTCGAACGGCGCCGTCCCCGCGAACTTCTCGCGCAGCCAGCGAACGTGGACGTCCACCGTCTTCCGGTCGCCGGAGAACTCGTGACCCCACACGTTCTCGAGAAGCACATCCCGCGAGTGGACGCGGCCGGGGTGCGCGAGCAGGTACGACAGCAGCTCGAACTCGCGGGCGGTGAGCTTGACCTCTTTCTCGTTCAGGATGACCCTGCGCGCGGCCCGGTCGATGGAGAAGCGGTCGATCGTGTCGCGCTCGGGCACCGATCTCGGCTCGTTCGCATCGGGCGAAGCGCGGCGCAGCACGGCGTTCACGCGAGCGAGCACCTCGCGGATCGAAAAGGGTTTGGTGATGTAGTCGTCCGCGCCGAGCTCGAGGCCGACGATCTTGTCGACCTCTGCGTCTTTCGCCGTGATCATGATGATCGGCACACGGCTCGTCTTCCGCAGCGCGCGGCAGAAATCGAAGCCGCTCATCCCGGGCAGCATCAGGTCGAGCAAGATCAGATCCGGCCTGGCGGTGCGAGCGGTCCTCAGCCCCGCGGCGCCGTCGCTGGCCTCCTGTACCGAGAACCCCGCCGATGAGAGGTTGTACTTGAGCATGTCCCGGATCCCCTCGTCGTCCTCGACGATCAGGACTCGGCCGGCACTGCCGTTGCCGGCAGCGCGAGTCATCCCAGCTCCACCACCTGGCCGGACTCGAGGAACACGATGTCTTCGGCCACGTTCGTGACGCGGTCGGAGATTCGCTCCAGGTTGTGTGCGACGAGCAGCAGGGTGACCGCGCGCAGGGCACCGTCGGGGTCGGTCTTCCCGGTGCCCATCTCGGTGACCAGGTCCTCGAAAACCCGGTGCCAAAGCCGGTCGACCTCGTTGTCGCGGCCCGCGACCTCGCGCGCATGGTTTTCGTTCTGGTCGATCAGCGCCTCCAGGATGTCGTGGACCTGGCCGATGGCCAGCTCGCCCATGAGCCCGAACTCCGCGCGCAGAGGCTTGTCGGGAAGCGCGACCAGCGTGCTGGTCATGCGCGCGATGCGCACCGCGTAGTCGCCCATGCGCTCGAGCTCCGTCGCGATGTACTGGATTCCCATCAGGTAGCGGAGGTCTCGGGCCACCGGCTGTTGGGTCGAGATGACCATGAAGACCTGCTCGCGCATCTGCCTGAACAGCTCGTTCAGGTATTGGTCCTGCGTGCGGACCTTCTCGGCCGCCGCGCCGTCTCGCTTGCGGAGGGCGTCCAGCGCGGCCTCGATCTGGGACTCGACCAGCGTTCCCATCCTCACCAGCGACTCGCGCAGGCTCGCGAGCTCTCTCTCGAAGGTCAGTCGAGGCATCAGCCGAAACGCCCGGTGATATATGCCTCAGTGCGGTTGTCCTGGGGCTGGTTGAAGAGGTCGGCGGTCGGCGCGAACTCTACGAGCTCGCCATAACGGCCTTCGGGGTTCATGAGCATGAACGCCGTGAAATCGGACACACGCGCGGCCTGCTGCATGTTGTGCGTCACGATCACGATCGTGTAGTCGCGCATCAGCTCGCCCATCAAGTCTTCGATCTTGAGAGTCGCGACGGGGTCGAGGGCTGAGCAGGGTTCGTCCATGAGGATGACCTCGGGGCTGACGGCCAGGCAGCGCGCGATCGCAAGCCTCTGCTGCTGGCCGCCTGAAAGGGACGTCGCCGGCGCGTCGAGCCGATCGCTGACCTCGTCCCACAAAGCCGCGCTCTCGAGGCTGTGGCGAATGACATCCTCGATGCGTGACTTCTTCCAGCCGAGCAGCCGGGGCGCGAACGCCACGTTGTCCTTGATGGACATTGGAAACGGGCTGGGCCGCTGGAAGACCATTCCCACCTTCTGCCTGAGCTCGAGCAGCTTCCGCGTGCTGACGACGTCCTCGCCATCGAGCATGACGGAGCCGGCGGCGCGGGCAGAAGGCACGAGGTCGTACATGCGGTTGAAGACTCGAAGCAGGGTGCTCTTGCCGCAACCGGAAGGCCCGATGATCGCCGTGATGCGTTTTTCGGGGATCTCAAAGGTGACGTCCTTCAGCGCCTGGCTCTTGCCGTAAAAAAAGGAGAGCCCCTCCACGCGGACCTTCGTCGGCGAACCCCCAAGCACTGCGCGAAGCCCAGGCCTCCCTGTTTGGTTCAACGGCGGCGTCTCGGTCACTCGCCTGGAATCTGCCATCCCCCGAGCGCCAGAATAGGCTTCGGCGGGTTAAGGCAGGTTTATCCGTTCGTTAAGAACCTGGTGCGGAAGCCTGATACGGAAGACCTGTCCTCCGTCCCTGGCCGCCTCGGTCCAGATCCGTCCCCCGAGGACCTGCACGAGGTGCTTGGTGATGGCAAGCCCGAGGCCGAATCCGCCCGCCTCCCGGGGTCGCGCCCGGTCGACCTTGTAGAAGCGCTCGAAAACCCGGCTCCAGTGCTCGGGCGAGATGCCCGGGCCGCGGTCGCGGACGCTGATGACCAGGCCGTCACCCGCAACGATGGCCTCGACGTCGATGGAAGAACCGGGAGGCGAGAACTTGGCCGCGTTGTCGAGCACGTTGTCAAGGGCCTGCACGAGCTTTGGGCGGTCGGTGGTGACGGTGAGGTCTGCAGGGATCGATGTGTTGATCGGACGGTCGAGGCCCAGCCGCGCCACGCTCTCCTCGACGAGCTCGGCCAGATCGAAGCTGGAGACTTCGACGGTCATCGCCCCAGCCTCGATGTCGCCGAGCTGGCGCAGGTTGTCGATGATCTTGCTCATCAGGTCGGCCTCTCTCACCAACCGCTCGGCGAAACGCTTCCGGTCCTTCGGAAGCGGATCCCCCAACAGGCTCTCCGCGGTCAAGCGCAAAGAGGTGATCGGCGTCTTCAGCTCGTGGACGAGGTTGGCGACGAACTCCTGCCGGATCGTCGCAAGGCGCCGGAGATCCGTGATGTCGGTCAGGAACAACAGGGTCTCGCCTTCGCGACGGCCCGGCACCAGCTTCGTCAGAACGGTGCGCCGGTGGTGCACTAGGTTGGCCTCCGCCTGCTGCGCGCCCGTGCTGACGACCTCGAAAAGGCGCGACTCGAGCGTCACCTCCACCAGGCTGGCGGGCAGTCGCTTCAGCTCGATCTCGAAGAACGCGCGTGCCGCCTCGTTGGCCGCGACGACGCGACTTTCGACGTCGAGCATGAGCGCCATCACAGGCGCGTGCTCGAGCAGCTCGGCGAACAGGTCGGGCGGCGGCCGGTCTGGTTCGGAAGGCCCGGCGTGGCGACGCCGATCCCAAATCACGGCCGGAGTATATGAGCGCGGATACGGCACGCAGGCTTAAGGTGCGGTTAACCCCTCCTTAAACCGCCATCCATACCGTGGACGTCAAACGTCCATCGCGTATCAGGAGGGGTCTGATGTTTCGAGTGACAGCAATCGGGCGGTTACTGCTGGTGGGGCTGGCAGCCGCCATGTTCGGAGCCGCGTGCGGTGGCTCGAGCACCGGCGGCGCGTCACCATCACCGGTGGATGTCGGCAGCGGTTCACTCACTGGAGCGGGGTCGACATTCGACGCTCCACTATTCACAAAGGCCTTCTTCGACTACAACACCAAGTACTCGCAGGTCACCATCAACTATCAGGCTGTGGGGTCTGGCGCCGGCATTCAGCAGTTCATCAAGAACACGGTCGACTTTGGTGCGACCGACGTGCCCATGGCATCGGCCGACATCACCTCCGCAGGCGGCTCGGACGCCTTGACGCAGATCCCGGTCACGCTTGGTGTCGTCTCGATCGCATACAACTTGTCCGGGGCGGCCAGCCTTCAGCTCGACAGCACCACCCTCGCCAACATCTTCCTCGGCCACATCAAGAACTGGAATGATCCCGCCATCGCGGCGCTCAACTCGGGCGTCAGCCTCCCGAACAAGCCGATCACCGTGGTTCACCGCTCAGATGGCAGTGGAACAACCTACATCTTCACCGACTACCTCGCCAAGGTCTCCGCGGAGTGGAAGTCGAACGTGGGCACCGCCAAGGCGGTCAAATGGCCCGTCGGCATCGGTGGCAGCGGCAACCAGGCCGTGGCCCAGGCAGTGCAGCAGACAGATGGATCTATCGGATACGTCGAGCTGGCCTACGTGGTCCAGACCGGGATGCACCAGGCTGCGATCATGAACTTGAACGGCAAGTTCGTGACCGCGAGCGTTGCCGGGGCGACGGCTGCCGCCGCTCAGAACACCAGCGTCAGTGCGACCAACTTTTCGATCACCAACGAGCCGGGTGACGCCACCTACCCGATCGCAGGGTTCAGCTGGGCGATCCTCAAGACCTCGTACAGCGATGCGGCCAAGGGTAAGGCTGTCGTCTACCTCTTCAAATGGCTCGTCACCGACGGACAGGCAGAAGGGACCGCGCTCCAGTACGCTCCGCTTCCGTCCGCCGTTGCAAGCCTCGCACTTGCCAACCTCAAGCTGGTCAAGGCGGGAGGCACAGCGGTTCTCAGCTAGCCCGAAGTCATCGCGGTTTACGGCGCGGGTGTTGGGCCCGCGCCGTTCGTCTTTCTATGCGGCTGAGCAGTCACAGCGGCTTCCGCTTGGGTAGTCCCGGGCGCCTCGGGTACGAGGCGGGCGTCGGCCGAACCTTGTCCATGATGACGACCGTGCCGGTTGCGCGCGCGCCGGAGGCAGCCTCCGCGACCGAGACCAGCGATCCGCCCAAAAGTTCGATCGCGTTCGCCGCGGCCCCGAGGTCTTCGGCTTCTGTCTTCTGCGCCAGCAGCCGGCCGCCGACGCGGACCAGCGGCAGGCAGAGCTCGACCAGGACTCGCATCGGCGCAAGCGCCCTCGCCACGGCGACGTCGAACCTCTCGCGGTAACGGGGATCCTGGCCCACCTCCTCGGCTCGCCTGGCCACCACGTCGACGTCTTCCAAACCGAGCGACGCGCACGCCTGCACGAGGAAGGCCGCCTTGGCCTGGTCGGCCTCGACCAGGGTGAGCGCAAGGTCCGGCCGCATGATCTTCAGGGGCAGGCCGGGCAGCCCGCCTCCCGAGCCGACGTCCACGACGAGGCGAGCCGCCCCAAGGTGGTCGAGTAGGACCAGCGAGTCGTCCACCAGCCGCGCAGCGGGCCCGGACACCAATCCCGGCCAGTCGTGGATCATCCGCGCCAGCTCGACGAGCTTAGAATCGTTCACTGAAATGCCCATTTACGAGTATCGCTGCGACGGCTGCTCCCAGAAGTTCGAGGTTCTGACCAGGTTCGCCGAGCGAGACACCTCCCAGGTGTGCCCGTCCTGCGAGTCGACGAGGACCAGGGTGCTGGTCTCGAGCTTTGCCGTGGCCGGTGGAGCGTCATCCGAGTCGCTCGACTTCGGGAGCGCCGAAGGTGGCGGCGGCTGCTGCGGTGGGTCGTGCGGCTCCTGCGGCTCCGGCCCGAACTGACGGCCTAGCGCCCTAACCTTGCTGTTCCCGGTCACGTACCGGGTCAACGCGGCCGGCCACATGGAGGTGGGCGGCTGCGACCTGGTCGAGCTGGCGCGGGAGCACGGTACCCCGCTTTACGTCTACGACGAGGCAACCGTGCGGCAGCGCGCGGCCGAGTATGTCGCCGCGATGGGACCGTCCGGCCAGGTTTTGTACTCGGCCAAAGCGTTCGCGTCGCCCCAGTTTCTCCGCGTCGTCGCCGAGGAGGGCCTCGGTCTCGACGTCGTGTCGGCGGGCGAGCTCAACCTCGCGCTGAAGTCCGGGTTCCCCCGGGACCGCATCCACTTCCTCGGCAACAACAAGAGCCGGCAGGACCTGGAAGCGGCGTTTGACGCCGGGGCGACGATCGTCATCGACGGCGATTACGAGTTCGAGCTCCTACGCGACGTGGTACCCGAGGGGCGCCGGACGCCGGTCATGCTGAGGCTCTCCCCCGGCGTCAAGCCGGACACCCACGACCACATCTCGACGGGCCAGCTGGACTCGAAGTTCGGCTTCTCGATCGAGTCGGGCGCCGCGCGTCGGGCCGTCGAGACGGCATTGCGTCACCCTCGCCTCGAGCTGGTCGGCCTGCACTCCCACATCGGCTCGCAGATCTTCGCGTTGGGCGCCTACGAGAAGGCGATGAGCATCATGCTCGACCTTCTGACGGAGCTCCGCGCCGAGCTCGGCTTCGAGCCTCGAAAGCTGGGAGCCGGCGGCGGCCTGGGCATCGCCTACACGCAGAACGACGACCCGCCGACTCCCCGCCATTTCGTGGAGGTCGTGCTGGGCTCGATGCTTGCGGGCTGCGCGAAACGCGGCTTGAACGCGCCGCAGCTCGTCGTCGAGCCGGGCCGGTCGATCGCCGGACCCGCCGGCATGGCGCTCTACACGGTCGGTTCGATCAAAGACATCCCTGGGGTGCGGCGGTATGTCGCGGTGGACGGCGGAATGGGCGACAACATCCGGCCCAAGCTCTATGGGGCGCGCTACGAGGCTTTTCTGGCCTCAGACCCGGAGCGGGCCGCCGAAGGCAAGGTCACCATCGCGGGCAAGTACTGCGAATCCACGGACATCCTGATCACCGACATCGCGATGCCCTTGCTCAAAGCCGGCGACGTCATCGCGCTGCCCGCCGCAGGTGCGTACTGCCTCGCGATGGCGAGCAATTACAACGGGATGCCGCGGCCCGAGGTCCTGATGCTGCTCAACGGCGACGCTCGCGTGATGCGCAGGCGCGAAACGCTGGACGACCTGGTTGCGGCGGAGGTCTTCTAGCCAGTCGCTGTAACCGAGATCGACGCGAAAGCGCAGCCGTTGGGGTCGCACGCCCGAATGTAGGCGGATCCGACGGTGGCCCCGGCGGGGACCTGGTAGCTGGTCAGGAACGTGCCATCCGCGAGCGTCGTGGCGCGCTTCACGATCACGTTGACGAGGCTGCCCTGGATGAAAGTCAGCGTGACCTCGCGCAACGGTGTGAAGTGGTCGCCCCTCACGGTCATCATCCCGGTGACGACCTTGATGCGGCCGGACGAGAGGGCAAGCGAGCGCGTGGACGAGCTCGGGCTGGCTGTCGGTGCCGGTGTCGGGCTTGGGGTTGATGAGGGCGTGGGGCTGGACGGCGGCGTCGGCAGGACCAGGGGCACCTGCACCTCGATGGGCGTCGAAGCGTGGCAGATCGAGGCCCAGCAGATGCTCACCGTATGCGGGCCCGGCGCGGTCTCGACAGGGATGCGGAGATAGACGGTGACATCACCCGCGGAGTCGGAACGGAAAGGAACGGTGCGCAACGCGGAATGCAGCTCGACCTGGCCATCCTGGTTGGCCGGCAGGTTTGACGCCGTCACCGTCACCGTGTCGCCGGCACGGACGGTGGGCGACGACAGCGCCAGCACCGGCTTGGGCCGCGTCGCGAGATAGCCCACGAACGCGACGGCGAGCAGGGCCAGCACCACGGCCGCGGCGAGCAGCGCCCACCGGCCCTTGTGAGATTTCTTCTTCAGTACAGGTGGCGGAGGAGATGGATAGGCGACCGCGATCCCATCGATCGAGTCGTCCGCATCGAACCCGGCCGCGGCTTCCACCGCCGCCGCCGAGATCGGCATCGTCGATGCCACGGCCGGCGACATGACCACCGTCCGGACCTCCTCGCGAACCGGCTTGTTGATCGCGGCGACGAGCGCGTCCACGAACGCGGTGCAGGTCTCCCAGCGCGCTGCGGGGTCCTTCGACAGGCCACGCATGATGACCGCGTCGACGCGCGGGGAAAGCGCGCTGTTGCGCGAGGTTGGCGGAGGTGGCTCGCGGTGCACCTGCGCGTAAAGGAGCTCCATCAACCCCTCGCCGTCGAACGGTATGACTCCGGTGAGCATCTCGTAAGCGATCGTCGCCAGCGAGTAGCGGTCCGCTGCCGGTCCCACCTTGCTCCCGGTCACCTGTTCGGGCGCCATGTACGCGGGCGTCCCGGTGGTGACGCCGGTCATCGATTTGAGCGATGAGCCCTGCAGCAGCTTGGCCAGGCCGAAGTCGGCGATGACGGGCGTGTCGTCCGCCTCCAGCAGCACGTTCGCGGGCTTGACGTCACGGTGGATGACGCCTTTCGAATGCGCGTGGTCGAGGCCCGACGCGATGCCCCTCAAATACTTGACCGCCGCGGCGGTCTCCATCTGACCCTGGGCCAGGCGGTCGGCCAGGCTGCCGCCCGGCACGTATTCGACGATCATGTAGGGCGTTCCCTCGAACTCGCCGAAGTCGAAGACGTTGAGGATGTTCGGGTGGCGCATCTGCGCGATCGCCTGCGCCTCGTGCCTGAAGCGCGCGGTCGTGTCCGGGTCGGGCGCTATCGACTGCAGCACCTTGACCGCGCCGGTGCGCTCGAGCTGCGCGTGGTACGCGCGGTAGACGCGGCCCATGGCGCCCTGGCCGATGAAGTCCTGGACCTCGTACTGGCCCAGCTTGGTTCCGGGAGCGATCGACACGGCCCCTGATTATGAGGTTCGGTTCCGGGGCCTCAATCTCAGTTAACCGATCGTTGACTTCCAGCCCCCGTGTGCGCCCCGCCTTACCGCGACGACCCCGGCGAGGATCGACAGCGCGATCTCATTCGCCGTGGCCGCGCCGATGTCCAGCCCGACCGGGCTCTGTATCTGCCCTATCACCGCCTCTGGCACGCCCCTGGCGCGGAGCGCTTCCAGGTGGTGCCCGGTGTGGCGCCGGCTGCCGACGAGCCCGATGAACCGCGGCTTGCCGGGCAGCAGCGTCTCGAGCGCCTCGACGAGGTCTTCCGCGTCGTGGTCGGTGTGGACGGCGTACACCTCTGGCCCCAGCCTTCCCGCCAGCTGGTCGAGCGATCCGACCGCCGAAGGCCACTGGGCGCCCTCGAGGCGCTCGGGGCGGGTCTCGACGAGGACGG
>DAIPXW010000043.1:0-10382 GCA_036783075.1 Candidatus Dormiibacterota bacterium
GCTGGTCGGCCAGTAGCCGGAGCCGGAGCGCGGCGAGCGAGGGAGGTCGCCCGCCGGTCCGGTGAACTCAGGCCTCGGGGAAGGGTGGTGGAGGAGGCCCGCTCCGAAATGCGCTTTCGAGACGAGTACAACGGGGGAGCCGGGTCAACCTTGCGCTCGAGGCTGGAAACATGGAGTCGGGGCGCGAACGAGCGCCCCCACCGTCAGCCGGAGTGCCTCTGCAGAAAGGCGAGAGTCGTCTCGTTGAACCCTGCACGTTCTCGTAGATGAGGGCGTGCAAGCAGTCTTCTGATTCCCGGGCGGTAACCCCGATCGGTATCAAAAGGAAGTTGCCGGAGGGTTCATGGAGGTCAGTTGGCGATGGGGAATTTCCGCAGGCTTCTGGTGGCTTCGTTCGGTGCGGTGAGCTTGATCGGCGCCGGCACCTTGACCGTCGCGGCTCACGATCGCGGAACGCTGGTCGAGTTCGACTCGATGACCCCGGTCACCGGCGCCGCGGTGGGCGCAGTCAACGACCGCGGGATCAAGGGCGGTGGCCTGCCCTGGGTGATCAAGTCCGGCCGCGGTGAGGTCGACCGGCGAGGCGACGTCGACGTGCGCGTGAGGGGCCTGATCATCGCGGTCCCGCCGGTCAACGGGGTGAACCCGGTGCCGTTCTTTGGTGCCACGGTGAGCTGCCTCACAAAGAACGGAGTAGTCAACGTGAGTACGGGACTTTTCGCCGCCAGCAGCGCCGGCAACTCGACGATCGAAGCCAAGGTGGCTTTGCCGCACCCGTGCAGGTCTCCGGAGGTGTTCGTGGTCAGCCCTGGCGGCGCGTGGTTCGCGGAGTCGAGATCCGACCGCGACGAAGACTAGCCAGGACGAAAGCGAGGGCCCGGCGAAGGGCCCTCGCTCAGTTTTCGCCGAGTGCTGGAATGCACTTTTTGCCGGGAAGAACAGGCCCCCGATCTGCGTTAGACTCCAAGGCCAAGAGCGCGCGACCGGCGCGCCGGTGGTTGATTCGCTAGGGGGGAACGTGATGCGAAGAGCAATCGCTTTGGCCGGGTTCGCGGCGCTGCTGGGGATGGTCATAGGCTCGACATCGGTGTCGGCGGATTCAGGCCGCACCGATCTCAAGAAGTTCCAGCACGTGTTCGTGATCATGATGGAGAACACGGGATACGACCAGTTGATCGGCAACCCGAACGCGCCGTGGATCAACGCAGCGGCCGCCAAATACGGCCTGGCGACCAACTACACAGGAGTCACGCATCCGAGCCAGCCCAACTACATTGCGGCCACGGCCGGCATCCAGGGAGCTGACAGCGACAGTCCGGAAGTCTTGACGGTGCCCAACATCGTCGATCAGCTGGCTAGCCACCACAAGACCTGGAAGGCGTACATGCAGTCATATTCGCTCTGCACCGACCCGCTTGCCGCCGCCTGCGGCGACCAGCTTTACGAGCGGAAACACAATCCATTTGTGACCTTTGCCGATGTTCAGAGCAGCCCGGCCCGGATGGCGAACATCGTCGACTTCAGCCGGCTGGGAACCGACCTCTCATCCGGAAAGGTGGCGGACTACGTGTGGATCAGCCCGGACCAGTGCAACGACATGCACGGACGTTCAACCGCTGGCGCATGCAACTTCGGAAACGTCAACGGCCTGATCTCCACCGGCGACGCGTTTCTGTCCAGCACGGTGGGGGCCATCATGTCCTCGCGAGCGTGGCGTGGCAACTCGGTCATTTTCATCGCGTGGGATGAAAGCGAGTTCACAGGGTCTGGCTTCGGCGGCTTTGGTGACGACTCCGGCTGCTGCGACGCGGTAGCGGGCCAAGGTGGCGGCCACGTCGTCACCCTGGTCATCTCCCACTCGAACGACGACCCCGTCACCTCCAATGTGGCCTACAACCACTACTCGCTGCTGCGCACGATCCAGGAGAGCTGGAAGCTGGGCTGCCTCGGCTTCACATGCGACAAGGCCAACGTGCCGACCATGAGCCGCCTCACCGGCCGGCGCGACTAAGGGCGCGACCCCCCTCCCTTCGAGCAAGGTCCTGCGCGGGGTGTCCTGCGCGGGGCCTTGCCATTCGATGAACGCGTCAGGCTAAGGACGCGATGAAGCTTTACGACGAGCTGGCTGAATGGTGGCCGGTCTTCTCCGACCCGGAGGAGTACCGGCGCGAAGTGGCTCATTTCGCTCGGCTGCTGCGCCAGTCATCCACGCCCCCTCCGCGCACCGTGCTCGAGCTGGGTTCCGGCGGAGGCAACAGCGCCTCCCACCTCAAGTCTCGATTCGAGATGACGCTGGTGGACATCTCCCCGCGGATGCTGGCTGTGAGCCGGAAGCTCAACCCCGAGTGCAAGCACGTCAAGGGCGACATCCGCACGGTCCGCCTCGGACGGACTTTCGACGCCGTGTTCGTCCACGACGCGATCTGCCACATGACCACAGAGCCCGACCTGCGGGCTGTGATGCAGACCGCCTACGAGCATTGCCGCACTGGCGGCGTCGCCATCTTCGTGCCCGACTTCGTGCGCGAGACCTTCGTCGAAGGCACCGACCAGGGTGGAAGCGACTCGCCTAGGGGTAGCGTCCGGTTCCTGCAGTGGATCGTCGACCCCGACCCGCGCGACACGACCTACCTGGTCGACTTCGCGATCCTGATCCGCGACCGCAAAGGCGACGCGCGAGTCGTGCACGACCGCCACGTGCAGGGCCTGTTCCCGCGGGCCAGGTGGCTGCGCATGCTGCGCGAGGTTGGTTTCAAGCCGAGCGTGGTCCGCGACGACGAGGTTCGCGACCTCTTTCTGGGTAGGCGACCTCAGCCGGCTGCGCCCGCGGCCAAAGCCCGTCCTATCCGCTGATACGATTCGAAGGTGATCGGTGAGGGGACGGTCATCGACCGGCGCCGGCTGTCGACACTCCTCGATCGAGAGCGCAAGACGTACCGGGCACGCAACCCTCGGTCGCTTGCCGCGTACGAGGCCGCCGGGCACCTTTTCGGGCGCGTACCGATGACGTGGATGAACAAGAATGCCGGTGGCTTCCCTCTTTATCTGTCCACGGCGAAAGGAGCGCACGTCGAGGACGTCGACGCACATGAGCTCATCGACTTCTGCCTTGGCGACACGGGGGCCATGGCGGGCCACTCTCCGGACGCGACGGTCCGGGCCGTGCAGCACCGGTTCGCCGAGCTCGGCGGCGCGACCGCGATGATGCCCTCCGAGGAAGCCGAGTGGGTCGGCTCCGAGCTGCACCGCCGTTTCGGCCTGCCTTTCTGGAGCTTCGCCTTGACCGCCACCGACGCCAACCGGTGGGCCATCAGGCTGGCGCGAGCGGTGACGGGCCGCCCCAAGATCCTCTTCAACGACTTCTGCTATCACGGCAGCGTCGACGAGTCCCTGGTGACCATCGGCCCGAATGGAGCGCCGGTGAGCCGGCCGGGCAATGCCGGCCCGCCAGCCGACGTCGCCCTCACCAGCCGCGTCGTCGAATACAACGACCTCGACGGGTTGGAGCGCGAGCTGGCACAGGGGGACGTGGCCGCGGTGCTGATGGAGCCCGCGCTCACCAACATCGGGATCGTGCTTCCCGACGACGGCTACCTCGAAGGTGTTCGTCACCTCACGCGCCGCCAGGGAACGCTGTTGATCAACGACGAGACCCACACGTTCTCGGCAGGTCCGGGCGGCTGCACGAAGGCCTGGAATCTGAACCCCGACATGTTGACGATCGGCAAGGCGATCGGTGGCGGGATCCCCAGCGGCGCCTACGGACTCTCGAACGATATCGTTGAACGTCTCTCAGACCGGTCAGACCTCGACCTGATCGACGTCGGCGGCGTTGGTGGCACCCTCGCCGGCAACGCCCTCTCGGTGGCCGCGATGCGCGCGACCCTCGAGCACGTCCTGACCGACCAGGCCTTCGAGGTGATGATCGCTCTCGCCGACCGGCTCGCGGAAGGGGTTCAGGCCATCATCGATCGACATCGACTGCCCTGGTCGCTCAGCAGGCTTGGGGCCCGCTGCGAGTATCGCTTCGTCACGCCCGCCCCACGGAACGGCGGTGAGTCGGACGCCGCCGGCGACGCCGAGCTCGACGATTATCTCCACCTCTACCTCGTCAATCGCGACGTCCTCATGACTCCGTTTCACAACATGTCTCTGATTTGCCCAGCGACGAGCGAGTCTGATGTCCAGCGCCTCCACGGCGGTCTCGACGCCTGCGTCGGCGAGCTGGTGGGCGCCTGACGTCCCGTTCCGCCGCCGGAGCACGGCCTGTGCCAAACCGGTGCCCAGCGTTATGGCAATTGTTACGACGGAGCGAAGACCATCGGCACCGGGTCGGAGGAGCCTGAGAGCGCTCTTCGGGCCACTGGGTCGCCACGGGCCTCCAACGATGGAGCCCGCTGGGTGGAGGTGGATCTCGTGGAAAGCCGGAAAGACAGATCGGCGGCCACTGGCGCTTTTGCAGCGGCGCTCGAGCAGTTCGAGGATGCGGTGAGGCTTCGACTGATCCGGAAAGCCCCCCGCCAGCGTCTCAACCACGCCATCACCTTGGTCGACTCCATGCTGGGACTGCTCGAATACTCCAACCTCACCGGAAGGATGCCCGCCCCCGGATCGCTCGAGTCGGGCCTTTCGGCGCTGCGGCGGGTCACCCCTGTCAAGTGCGAGATCGCGGTCGGCGCCGCCCGGTCCCGTGCGAAATTGATGGACGAGCTGTTCGCGGTTCAGCAAAGCCTGCTGGCGATGAGGGCTGGACCCGCCTGGGAGTGGGCTTTCGCGGACGATGAGAGCGAAACCGCGGACCACGGGGCCCTGCAGAGCCGCGCCTGACGGTCAGGCGAACGCTTCGTTGAGCGGCGCCAGGGCCTTCAGCTCAGCCAGGTAGGGGATCGACCGGTCCCGGGTGATCAGGTTGAGGACCACCTGATCCGCGCCGGCGGCGAAAAGGCGGCCGATCCGCTCCCTCACCTCCGCGACTCCGCCCCAGCACACGACCGCGTCGAAGAGCCTGTCCGACCCGGGCGGCTCAAGGTCGGCAGGCTCCCAGCCCAGCCGCACCAGATTGTTCCGATAGTTCACGGTCCCGAGGTAAAGGCGCGTGTGCGCGTCCCCGACCGCCCGCGCCTGTGCCCGATCGCGTTCCAGCACGACCGGAAGGTCGGCCGCCAGGAAGGGGTCCGCGCCCAGCTGCGCCCTCACCTGCCCGACGTGTTCCGCGGTCGTGAAATATGGATAGGCCCCCGCCGTCCGTTCCGCCGCGAGTGCGACCATCCTCGGGCCGAGCGCGGCCAGGACCACGGGAGGAGGCGGCGCTTCGGGGCCGCGCCACGGCGCCTGCTCCAACCGGTCCAGGTAGTCTCGCATCGCCGCCAGCGGGTGGGAGTAGTCGTGGCCGCGCGCGGCGACCATCGGCGCGTGGCTCACGCCGAGACCGAGGATGAAGCGGCCGGGCCACGCCTCTCCGAGCGCGCGGCCTCCCGCCGCCATCGCCATCGGGTCGCGCGCCCATATGTTGGCGATGCCGCTCGCGACGACCAGCTTGGAGGTGGCGGCCAGGAAGATGGCGCCCTGCGCGAACACCTCCCGCGCCAGCGACTCGCCGTACCAGAGCGTGCCGAAGCCCAGCTTCTCCATCTCGCGGACGACCTCCCGCTGGACCGTCGCCGGCTGGGAGGCGAGCGAACCCGAGAAAACAGCAAGGCGGCCCGGCTTCACGCCACCGAGTCGGTTCAGGCCCATGACGCAGATGGTCGCACCGCGGCGGTTCATCCTGCTTTGCGGCTGCGTTACCCTCCCGGGTCGTGGCCCACGCGTGAAGCTGCTCCTCCTCCTGAACTTCCCCGAGCCGGTGCGCAACCAGTACCGGGACGCGCTGGCGGCGACCTTCCCGGAGCTCGAGATCGAGATGGTCGACCACCACTCGAAGGTCGACCCTTATATCGAGGAAGCCGAGGTCCTGGTCACCTTCGGCGCTCATGTCGCCGACCACGTGCTCGACAAAGGCGTGAACCTGAAGTGGATTCAAGTCCTGGGAACGGGTGTCGACGGGGTCATCGACAGGCCTGCGCTGCGGGCGGGCGTGCTGGTGACCAACCTGCGTGGCCTGCACGGCAGGTCGGTCTCCGAATCCACCCTGGCGTTCATGCTTGCCCTTGCACGCAACCTCCCGCGGTCGCTGCGCAACCAGGGCGCCGGACGCTGGGAACGCTTCCCGGTCACCCTTTTGTCCGGCGCGACGGTCGGGATCCTCGGCGTCGGCGTGATCGCCGAAGAGCTGGCGCCGCGCTGCAAGGCGCTCGGTATGAAGGTCGTCGGCATCACCTCCGGCAAGCGCCTGCTGCCCGGCTTTGA
Source organism: Candidatus Dormiibacterota bacterium (assembly GCA_036783075.1). Classification (GTDB taxonomy): domain Bacteria; phylum Chloroflexota; class Dormibacteria; order Dormibacterales; family Dormibacteraceae; genus Palsa-870. The sequence continues at coordinate 6,349 of DAIPXW010000043.1, forward strand.
TGCGATGCGCAGAAAGGACGAGCTGCTCCAGGTCGCACCGGACCTCGACTACCTGGTCCTGCTGACGCCATACTCGGCCGAGACCCACCACATCGTCGACGCCAGGGTGCTGGCGGTGATGAAACCGTCCGCGTTCCTCATCAATGTCGCGCGCGGCGGAGTCGTCGACGAGCCGGCCCTGATCAAGGCCCTCGGTTCAGGCGCCATCGCCGGCGCCGCGCTGGACGTTTTCGCCGAAGAGCCGCTGCCCGCCGGCCATCCTTTCTGGACGATGGACAACGTGATCGTCACCCCGCACATGGCAGGCTTCCACGCCGGCTACGCGGCGGAGGCGCTGCCCATCGTGGAGGAGAACATCCGGCGCTTCGTGGCCGGCGACTTCGACCACATGATCAACGTCGTCAAGCGATAGTGTGGGGTGAAAGTGCCGAGCCCCACTGTCCCTCCACCTGACCCTCCCACCAAGGGGGGGAGGGAATCGAGCGTTTCCGAGCGCGTCAACCACCCGATGCCCACCCGCGAGCTTGAGCGCCGGTGGGCGCTGATCCGCAAGGCGATGGAGGAGCGCGGCGTCGACGTCCTGCTGGCGCAGGCCAACAACGACTTCATGGGCGGTTACGTCAAGTACCTCACCGACCTACCCGCGACCAACGGCTACTGGCTCATGGTGATCTTTCCGCGTGACGGCCCTATGACGGTGATCGGCCAGGGCGCTTTCGGCATGGACCAGAAGCTGCCGGTCGAGGGCGACGGCCTCCGGCGCGGCGTCGGCCGCCTGATGGGGGTGCCCAGCTACGCGTCCGTTAACTACACAGCGGGGTACGACGCCGACCTCGCGGCCAGTGCCCTGGAGGGATACCGCGTCGCGACGATCGGGCTGCTCGGCACCTCGGCAATCTCGTTCGCGCTCGTCGACGGCCTGAGGCGAGGCGAGATGAGCAAAGCGAACTTCGTCGACGCGTCCGACCTCGTCGACCCGATCAAGGCGGTCAAGAGCGATGACGAGCTGGCGTTTGTGCGCCGGACCGCAAACGCGCAGGACGCGGCGATGGAGGCGGCGTTCAACGCGATCAGGCCCGGGATGACAGAGCTCCAGGTCGCGGCGGTCGCCGAGCGCGCGGGTCACGATGCGGGCAGCGAGCAGGGTCTTTTTCTTACGTTCTCGGCGCCCGCCGGCTCACCCGGACAGATCGTCAACAGGCACGTCCAGGGACGCGTCCTGAAAGCGGGCGACCAGTTCAGCCTGCTGGTCGAGAACAACGGGCCGGGCGGCTTTTACTGCGAGCTCGGGCGCACGGCGGTCCTGGGCAAGGCGACCGGGGAGATGCTGGAGCAGCAGGCCTTCGTGCTCGAGGCGCAGGACTTCTGCACGCATTTGCTGCAGCCGGGCGCCGATCCCGCGGCCATCTGGGAGCGCTACAACCAGTTCATGCGCGAGCAAGGCAGGGCCGAAGAGAAGCGCGTCCACTTCCATGGCCAGGGCTACGACATGGTCGAGCGCCCACTGGTCCGCTTCGACGAAACCATGCCGATCGCCGCAAACATGTACTTCGCGCTCCACCCCGCGTTCTCGACGGAGCGGACCTACTCGTGGGCTTGCGACAACTTCCTGCTCCACAGCGACGGCGAGATCGAACGGTTGCACCACCTGCCTCAGAAGCTCTTCGAGCTGGGCTGAGAGGCATGAACCATGATGGGCCGAACGGCTCGCGCTGAAATGAGCGAGGTGTCCCGGATCGACCACGTCGGGATCACGACCTCGGACCTGGACCGGTCGCTGCATTTCTACGTGAACCTGCTGGGCCTTCGACTCTTGAGCCGCAACCTGCTTTCGAGTCCCGACCTGGCGGCTCTGCTTGGATTCGAGTCCGCCGCGATCGACAACGCGGATCTCGATTCAGGCGACGGGAGGATCCTCGAGCTGATGCAGTACGTCCAGCCGGCCGGCACGCGGGTCGTCTACCAGAGCTCCGACGCTCCCACGACCCACATCGCGTTCACCGTGGAGGACCTCGCCGCGATCACGCAGCGGTTGACCGCGGCAGGAGTCGAGATCATCTCCACGCGCCCGCTCAAGATCCACGATCCTGGCGGGGCGTGGGACGGCGTGCAGTGCCTGTACCTCCGCGACCCGGACGGGGTGATCCTCGAGCTGGTCCAACGACCCTGACGGCGCCTGGGTTACCGGGCGGCGAACTCCCCGGGGTCGGCCCCGGCAGCCAGCAACAGCAGGTCGCGGGCCGAGACGATCCCGACCAGCTTGCCGCCCTCCATCACCGGCAGGTGGCGGCAGCCGATGGCGAGCATGCGGGTCGCAGCGACCGCGCTGTCATCGTCCGGGCCGACCGTGACCGGGTCTTCGTTCATGAAGTCCACGACGTGGGCCTCCCCCGCCCGCTTGGCGCCGGCCACGGCGTCGACCAGGTCGCGCTCCGTGATGATGCCGACCACGTCACCGTTCAGGACCACAGGCAGGCAGCTGAATCCACCTTCCTGCATCAGCCTGGCAGCCTGCTTCAAGGTGTGCCAGGGCTCTACGCACACGGCGTTTCGGTGGTAGAGACCGCGCACTTTCATGCCGGCAGCTTTCTCCTCGAAGGCCGCGCCTGTACAGGGCCTAAAGGCCCCTGCCTCCTGGGCTGACAGTCCGCTCTCGCAGGTCCCTCGCGGCACGGGCCGTCAGGCCCTAGCCCCGAGCGAGGCGCGGACTCAGGCTTCAGGCAAATCAGCCACGAACGAGGAGGACGGATCATGAGCCAGGAAGGTGCGTACCAGCACTTCATCGACACGGTCGACGCCGCGTCGGCCGTGGCCGGAATCGACGATGCCCCGCTTCTGGAGCGGATCAAGACGCCGGAGCGCATCCACCAGGTGTCGATCCCGCTCGTTCGGGACGACGGCAAGAAGGAGCTGTACACCGGCTTTCGCGTGCAGCACAGCTCCGCGCGTGGACCCTACAAGGGGGGCATCCGCTACCACCCGAACGTATGCCTTGACGAGGTCAAAGCGCTCGCCGGATGGATGACCGTCAAGACCGCCGTGGTGGACATCCCCCTGGGCGGCGGCAAGGGTGGGATCACCATCGACCCGGGTTCGCTGTCGACGCGCGAGCTCGAGGGACTGGCGCGCGCCTACACAGAGCGGATCTGGCGTGTGATCGGCCCGGAGATCGACATCCCCGCGCCTGACGTGAACACCGACTCCCAGACGATGGACTGGATCGCGGACGAGTACGCGCGCCTGTCAGGCTCGGCCGCGCCGGGAGTGATCACGGGCAAGAGCCTTGCGCACGGCGGGTCGCTGGGGCGAGACACGGCGACCGCCCAGGGCGGATTCGACGTCCTGGAGGCTCTTTTCACGCGGTACGGCGACACCATGCGCGGCAAGCGGGTGGCGGTCCAGGGCTTCGGCAACGCGGGCGGCAACGCCGCGCTTTTGTTCGAGCAAGCCGGCGCGCGCACCGTCGCCGCGTCGGACTCGACCGCGGCCGTCTTCTCGAAGGTCGGGCTTCCGATCAAGGACCTCGTGCGTTTCAAGGCCGAAGGCGGTCGGTTTGCGGATCTGACCGGCTACGACAAGAAGCCGGCGGACGCGCCGCTGTTCGAGCCGGTCGACATCCTCGTCCCCGCTGCTCTCGAAAACCAAATCACCGCGGCGAACGCCGAGCGAGTCGCGGCCCGCTGGGTGCTCGAGCTCGCGAACGGACCGACCACGCCCGAGGGCGATGAGATCCTCGAGAAGCGCGGGATCATCGTTTTGCCCGACATCCTCGCGAACGCCGGTGGCGTGGTCGTGAGCTACTTCGAGTGGGTCCAGAACATGCACTCCGAGAAGTGGATGATCGAGGAGGTCGAGGCTCGCCTCGCCGTCACCATGCGCCGAGCGTATGAGGCCGTGACCGCCCTGGCGACAGGGAAGAAGGTTTCGCTCCGGCTCGCGGCGTACGCCATCGCCATCGAGCGGATAGCGAGGGCGATCAAGGTGAGCGAGCCGGTGGAGACCGGCAGGACAGGCATCGTCCTGCTGTAGCAGCT
>DAIPXW010000044.1:0-10342 GCA_036783075.1 Candidatus Dormiibacterota bacterium
TGTGTGACGCATCAGCCGAAGGCCTTTTGGGACCTGTCAGCCGAATTTGTACACGATTTTGGTGCCGGCGCGGGGACTCGAACCCCGGACCATCGGTTTAAAAGACCGCTGCTCTAACCAAGCTGAGCTACGCCGGCTGAATACGATTCTCGGGGTTTTGGCGTTTGGACCCGTGTCCCGCGTCAGCAATCGTGTCAGTCAAACCGAACATTCCGCCTGTCGCGCCACGCAAAATGGACAGGCAGCCGTGAGGTCGCGGAGCGGCCCTCAGCTACGCCGGCGGCGTGACATCCAGTACGCAGCTGCAGCTACGACCACAACAAGAACGACAACGCCCGCAATGATCTTGTTTGTGGTTATGGCGGTTGTGATCAGGTACATACGAAACCTCCCCTAATTGACCACTTCGAACCGAATCGTGCTCAGCACCTTTCTAGCCATCGGGATGCGGTAAATGGTGCGGAGCACGAATAGCATCGCCGGGAGGACCTTCAACAGGCCCGCGTACTAAACGACGACCAAGACCACCAGGCCCAGGCTCATGCCTAATGGTGCACCCGGCTGGTGCTTTTGTGGCGCTCGGCTCGAGCGACGCGAAGGCCGACGGTTAAGACAAGCTGTTCCACCACGATCGCATCCGGCACCAGAAGTTGGCGCGTTCCACCGCCCGTAAGTTACGTCCAGAGCGTGGTGTCGATCGGCCTCGCCTGCTCCCGGCTGCGAGCGCTCAGGTCACGAGCGGCGAAAGGGCCGGCGCCACAGTCACGGGTGCCGTTCCCGCGATCAGGCCGGCCAGCTGCTCGCTTGTCGCGTGCCCGACGATCCGCCTGTCCCCCACCTCGACCACCGGCACCGACCAGATTCCCTTGCTGATCAGGATCCCGGGCCGGGCTGTGACATCGACCTCTCGCAGATGGAATCCAAGCTTGGGTTCCAGCTGTGTCAGGCGCCGCTTCACGATCGGGCAGAAAGGGCACCCGAGAGCGGTGTACACGGTGACGTCGACGGGCGCGCGGGTTGCGAGCGTCGCCGGCCGGTCGTCCACGCGCCCGTATCCCATGAAACGGGAGATGGAGGGGAACCGGCGGACGTACACCCACATCGCAGCGGGTGCAAGCACGATCCAGGCGAGCATCATCCCTACCTGACCGAGGACGAAAAGCAGCGGTATGCCGGCGATGTACATGATCCACGCGAGCACCACGAACGCCAGCGGACACTCCTGCTTCAGCAGCGTTTTCTCCATCATGGCCTCAGCTTCTCCGCGTCCCGGTCGCCGGTCATGGGCCGGTGGTCCCCCGCGGTTGACCCCAAAAGACCGTCGCCGTCGCCGGTTGGGTATTGGAGCGATCGCCTCAGCCGGATGGCGACCCGTTGCTCCGCCCGGCGGGGGCCGGGAGTCTGTAGCCTTGCCCGCGTGAAAGCTTGGGTGGTCCGGGAGCTGGGCGGGCCCGAGAGCCTGCACCTGGAGGAGGTCGCCGCGGGCGACCCTCCTGCCGAGATGGTGCGCATCAAGGTGCACGCGGCCGCCATCAACTTTCCCGACGCTCTCATGGTCGCGGGGCTGTACCAGACGAAGCCGGAGCTGCCCTTCGTGCCGGGCGTTGAGGTGAGCGGCGAGGTCGCCAGCGCGCCCGCCAACTCCGGGTTCGGAGCAGGCGACCGCGTCATGGCCCTCTTGGACAGCGGCGGCCTCACCCGTGGCGGATACGCGGAGATCTCCGACGCCGCGCCCGGATCCGTGACGCGCATGCCCGACTCGATGACCTACGAGGATGGGGCCGGGTTCACGCTCATTTTCCAGACGGCCTGGTTCGGGCTGCACCGGCGCGCCAACCTCCAGGCCGGCGAGGTCTTGCTCGTGCACGCGGCGGCGGGCGGCGTCGGGAGCGCTGCGATCCAGATCGGCAAGGCGGCCGGCGCAACGGTCATCGCCACAGCCGGATCGGATGAGAAGGTGCGGGTCTGCCTCGAGCTCGGCGCCGACCACGCGCTCAACTACAAGACCCAGGACTTTGTCGAGATCGTGAAGACGATCACGGCCGGGCGCGGCGCCGACGTCGTGTTCGACCCGGTAGGCGGCGACGTTTACGACCGGTCGACGAAGTGCATCGCGTTCGAAGGCAGGATCGTCCTCGTGGGCTTCACGTCCGGCCGGATTCCCCAGGCTGCCACCAACCACGTCCTGATCAAGAACTACTCGGTGGTCGGCCTTCACTGGGGCCTGTACGCAAAGCGCGCTTCCGAGCTGATCCCCCCGGCCACGCGCGCGCTCCTGGACCTCTACGAGGCGGGCACGATCAAGCCGTACATCTCGACCCGTTTGCCGCTCAGCGAGGCGCCGAGGGCCCTGGCCATGGTCGCGGAGGGCAAGACCACGGGCAAGGTGGTCCTGACGGTTTGAGCCGTTGAGCGCGCCAGGGTTTCCCACCCGCCGCGTCGCGGTGTGCGCGCGCCTGGCGCTGCTGGTCCTGGCGGTGGTGGCGTGCACGCCCAACAACCCCGCGCCGCCGGTCGAGAAGCTCGCCGCGGATCAGACCCTTTCCTTCCCGATCGCCCAGGACGTCGCCGACCTCGACCCGGCTCTGATCTCGAGCCCTGCTGACGTCGACCTCATGCGCAACGTCTTCTCGGGCCTGTACCGGTTCGACGCGCAGCTGCACGAGGTGCCCGACCTCGCGGCGGGCCAGCCGGCGATCTCCACCGACGGCCTCACCTACACGTTTCACCTTCGCCAGACCGGGCGCTTCTCCAACGGCGACCCGATCACCGCGGATGACATCATCTTCAGCTGGAACCGCGCCGCGGCGCGGCAAGGCGATTACGCCGGCCTGTTCGACCTGATCGCCGGCTATCAGCCGGTGGCGGAGGGCAGGAGCGCCCAGCTAAGTGGGCTCGCGAAGATCGACGCGTACACGTTCACCGCGACGTTGAGCAAAGCCTCCGGCTACTTCATGACTGAGGTCGGGCTCTGGCCGTTCTGGGTGGTCGACCAGAAGGTGATCGCCTCGGCGGGTGAGGGGGCCTGGTTCACCAAGCCCGAGACGCTCGTCGGCAGCGGTCCGTTTCGGATGACCGCGCGCGTGCCCGGCCAGTCGATGGACTTCCAGCCTGTGACCGGGTGGTATGGCGGATCAACCGGCAAGCTGACGAATGTTCACGTCGAGGTCGTGGCCGACCCGACCGCCCAGGTCACGCAGTACGAGGCCGGCGTCTTCAGCCTGGTCGGCTACGGCCGGCAGGGCCTGCCGCCGGCGGCGGCCACGCGATACACGTCCGACCCCAAGCTCAAGTCCCAGCTCACACTCGTCCCGCTCGGTCTCACGTTCTGGGTCGGTTTCAACCTGAAGACCGGGCCCTTCGCCGGGATCGACACCGGAAGGCCGGGCCGCCACTCCTTCAGCGCCGCCATCGACCGCGGCGCTCTGGTCGACGCCCTCTGCAACCAGCAGACCGCCTGCGTCGCCGCGTCCGGCGGCCTCATCAGCAAGGGCTTGCAGGGCTACCTGGGCGATTCGACGGATGCGAACGTGAACTTCGACCCGGTGGCGGCGAAAGCGGAGTACAAGGCGTGGGACCCGGACGGGGCCAAGGTCAAAGGCCTGAGCTACACGTATGACACGAATGCGTTCAACAAAGCTGTTTGCGCCAACCTGCAAGCGCAGTGGGCGAAGAACCTCGGAGTGAACGTGGCGTGCGTCGAGATGGACCGCAAAACCTTTTTCGACCAGCGAAACGGCCGTTGCGCGTATCCCCTGTTCCGCCAGAGCTGGAGCGCGGACTACGACCATCCGCAGGACTGGTTCGACTACCTGTTCGTGACCGGTGCGAGCTCGTCGGGCTCGTGCTACTCGAACCCGAGCCTGGACAAGGTCATCGCCAGCGCCGACGCCGCGCCTTTGGGGCAGGCCGCCGTCGATTACAAGACCGCGGGCCACATGCTGATCAACGACGCGGTGATGGCGCCGCTCGTCTACGGAGTGCAGCAGTACCTGGCGCACGCTTACGTCGCGGGTGTCGGAGGCAACGCGCTCTCTGACTACTCGTGGACGGACGCGCGCATCCTGCAGCACTAGTCCCGCGGCCACTCACCCTGACCCTGCGCGCCAGGCGCGAGGAGGAAGGACTTACTGATCGCTCCCCTGCGAGGAGAGGGGAATTAGACGTCTTGTGAGTAGTGGCAGGCGGCGAGGTGGCCTCGCGCTTTCTCTTCCAGAGACGGCTCGATTTCGGCGCATGGCTTCGGGAGGTGCGCGATCGGGCAGCGCGTGTGGAACCGGCAGCCAGACGGAGGGTTGAGCGGGGAAGGGATCTCGCCGGACAGGTCGACGAGCCTGCGCCCGCGCTGGATGCGCGGGTCGGGCACCGGGATCGCGGAGAGCAGCGCTTTCGTGTAGGGGTGCTTCGGGTTGCTGTATGTCTGGACGCTGTCGGCGATCTCGACGATCTTGCCGAGATACATCACCATCACCCGGTCGCTGATGTGCCGCACCACGGAAAGGTCGTGCGCGATGAAGAGATAGGTCAGCTTGAACTGGCGCTGAAGGTCCTCCAGCAGGTTCACGATCTGCGCCTGAATCGACACGTCCAGCGCCGAGATCGCCTCGTCGCACACGACCAGCTTCGGGTTGAGCGCGAGCGCTCGCGCGATGCCTATGCGCTGCCGCTGCCCACCCGAGAACTCGTGCGGGTACCGGTTGTTGAAGTTCGGGTTGAGGCCGACCGTCTTCAACAGGTCCTGGACCCGGTCGTTGAGGGCGCGCCCGCGCATGACCCTGAAGTTGACCAGGGGCTCAGCGATGATGTCGCCGATGGTCATCCGCGGGTCGAGCGATGCAAACGGGTCCTGGAAGATCATCTGCATCTGCCGGCGCTCCTGACGCAGCTTCTCGCCGCGAAGCCGGGTCACCTCGACGTCGTCGATAAAGATCTTTCCCGAGGTGACCGGGAGGAGCTGCGTGACGAGGCGCGCCAGCGTTGACTTGCCGCAGCCGGACTCGCCCACCAGGCCGAGCGTCTCGCCCTCCATGACCTCGAAGCTGACCCCGTCGACGGCTTTGACCGACGCGCCCAGCCCGGCCGGAAAGTGCTTGACCACGTTCTCGACCCTCACGATCGGCTTGGCGCCCAGCTGCACCGCGGGTTGCGCCATCAGTCGATGAGCTCCCCGGCGCGAAGTCCCGAGCCCGAACCGGGCCGGATATCGATCAGCTCGTCCGCACCCATCTCCTTGCGCGCGCGCTCCATCGTCACCCAGCAAGATGCCCGCTGGTTGGGGGCGACGTCCACCAGGGGTGGCTCGTCCTTCAAGCACCTGTCGATCCGGAATGGACACCGCGGGTGGAAGCGGCATCCCGCCGGCGGGTTGAGGAGATCCGGCGCCAGGCCTTCGATCGAGCGCAGGCGCTCGTGGCGCAGAGCGTCGACTCGCGGGATCGACCGCAGCAACGACCAGGTGTACGGGTGTTGAGGATTCTCGAAGATCTGCTCCACAGGACCTTCTTCGACGATCTGGCCGGCGTACATGACGAGCACGCGCGAGCACAGCCCAGCGACCACTCCCATGTTGTGGGTGATCATCACGATCGCCGTCCCCAGGTCGCGGTTCAGGTCCCCGAGCAGCTCGAGGATCTGCGCCTGGACTGTGACGTCGAGCGCGGTCGTCGGCTCGTCGGCGATGAGGATGGACGGGGCGTTGGCCAGGCCCATCGCGATCATCGCGCGCTGCCGCATGCCTCCGCTCAGCTGGTGCGGAAAATCCTTGACCCGGCTCTCGGCCGCGGGGATGCGGACCCTCTTGAGCAGCTCGATCGTGCGGACGTGGGCTTCGCTTTTCGTGGCCTTGTGATGCGCGAGCATCGCCTCGTCGATCTGAAAGCCGGTGCGCAGCACCGGGTTCAACGAGCTCTGCGGGTCCTGGAAGATCATGGCGATGTCGCGGCCACGGATGTCGCGGATCTCCTCTCCGCTCAGCTCCAGTAGGTCCTGGTTGCGGAAGAGGACCGAGCCGGACACGATCTTTCCGGGGTCGGGCACGAGCCTCAGGATCGACAGCGCGGTCATCGACTTGCCGCTGCCCGACTCGCCGACGATGCCGAGGCTCTCGCCGGGGAAGAGGTCGAAGCTGATCCCGTCGACGGCCGTGACGGTGCCTCCGTCGGTCTCGAACTGCGTGCGCAGGTCGCGCACCTGGAGGATTGGCGTCGCCATCAGACCTCCTAACGCCGCGAGCGCGGGTCGAGCGCGTCGCGCAACCCGTCACCGACGAAGTTGAACGCCATCAGCGTGAGCGACAGCGCGATGGAGGGCGCGATCACCGAGTGCGCGGCGATCCGGATCGCCGCGAGGCCGTCGGCGGCCATCGCCCCCCAAGACGGCTGCGGTGGCGGAACGCCGAGGCCCAGGAAGCTGAGGAAGGCCTCGAACAGGATGGCCTGCGGCACCCCGAACGTGGCCTGGACGATCATCGGACCGAGCGCGTTCGGCAGGATGTGGCCGAAGAGGATCTTCATGGGTTTTGCTCCCGACGCCTTCGCCGCCTCGATGAACTCGCGCTCGCGAAGGGCTAAGGTCTGCCCGCGGACCAGCCGCGTCATGTCCATCCAGCCCGTGACCGAGATCGCGATGATGATCTTGTCCAGCCCGGGGTGGCCCAGGAGCACGACCAGGAGCAGAGCCACGAGCAGGTTCGGGACGCCGTAGAACACGTTGACGACCAGGCTCACGATCGAGTCGAACCAGCCGCCGAAGTAACCTGCCGCCAGACCGAGCGGGACTCCGATCAAGAGAACGATGAGCTGGGTGCCGACGCCCACTGCGAGCGAGATCTGGGCGCCCACCATCACCCGGCTGAGGACGTCCCGGCCGAGGTAGTCGGCGCCGAACCAGTGGGACGGGCTCGGGCCGGAGTAAGGCTTCGCAACCGCAACCGCATCCATCGGGTACGGCGTCCAGACGAAGGCGACGAGAGCGACGACGACTAGCAGGCCGAGGAAGATCGCGCCCGCGAGGGCGAGACGGTTGCGGCGCAAGCGGCGCCACGCGTCGCTCCACAGGCTCGCCTGGGAGAGTGCCACCGGTCGCGGGATGGAGATGGCCGCGGTTGCCATCAGTGGCCCACTTTAGTAGCGAATCCTGGGGTCGATCACGACGTACAGGAGGTCGACGCCCAGGTTGGCCAGGCCGATCAGCGCCGCATACATCGTGAACACGCCGATCACGATGTTGTAGTCACGGTTGAGGATGCTCGTGGCGAACTCCTTGCCAAGTCCTGGGATTCCAAACACGTTCTCGATCACGACCCCACCCGTGATGATCCCGATGACGAGCGGGCCGAGAATCGTGACCACCGGGATGAGCGCGTTCCGCAGCGCGTGGCGGACCATGATGACCTGCTCGCGTACTCCCTTCGCGCGGGCGGTCCTGATGTAGTCCTGACGGATCACCTCGAGCATGCTGGCCCGCGTGAGGCGCGCGATGATGCTCGCGTATGGGAAGCCGAGCGCGAACGCCGGCAGCCAGATCTCTCCTATGGACCCATAGGTGCCCGTCCAGCCGATCTGGAAGTAGAACGCGCCCTGCGTCACGTTGTCGAGCCACACCGCGAACAACAGGATCAGGAAGGTGGCGATGACGAAGTTCGGCATGCTGTAGCCGATCACGGAGGTGGTGCTCAGGACGTAATCGACCCAGGTGTTCTGGCGCATCGCCGCCACCACCCCGAGCAGCATCCCGAGCCCGACAGTGAAGATGAGCGCGACGGCCCCCACCTCGGCGCTGACGGTCGCCTCGCGCAGCACGAGCGGGGCGATCTTGACGCCTCGATTGACGAACGACTCACCGAGATCCCCGTGCAAGAACATGCCCGATATGTAGTTCGTGTACTGCGTGAACAGAGGTTGGTCGAGTCCATAGTGGTGAAGAATGCGCTGGTACTCGATGCCATGGAGGTGCTCGTTGAACAGCGCGTCGCCGGGCAGGCTGTGGATGCCCAGGAACACGACCGACGACACCGCCACGACGGTGAAGACGATCAACACCAGGCGCTGGCCGATGTAGATCAGCGTTCCGCGCGTCAGCAATTCATCTGGTCGCTCCCCGATTGTCGAACAAACGAGAAGAGGGCGCCCGCGTTAACGGACGCCCTCTTTACAAATGCGGTTAGTGCGAAAGGATCTGGATCTGGGCCCAGGGGTAGTCGAAGAACGCGTTGCTGCCGGCGCCCTTGATGTAGGGCTTGATGATGAAGCTGCCGACCGAGTAGAAGAGCGGGATGTAGGCGACATCCGTGATCAGCATCTGCGACAGCGTCTTGTAGTCCGCCAGCGCCTGGTCACCTGACTCCTGGTCCGCCTTCTTCAGCAGGTCGTCGTAGGCCTGCGTGTGGTAGCCGCTCGTGCAGCTGGAGTCGGGACAGCCGAGAGCGCTGCCCCACAGGTTGTCGAACCAGTCTTGCGGGTTGTTGTAGTCCGCCTGCCATCCGTCACGAGACAACACGTAGTCGCCCTTGAGCCGTGACTTGATGAACGCGGAGTGCGACACGGCCTGGAGGTCGACGTGGACTCCCAGGTTGGTCTGCCACTGCGACTGCAGGAACTCGGCAGTCGGCTGGTTGAGCGGGTTGCTCGGGTCGTAGACGTAGATGAGGCCCTTGGTCTTGCTGCCCGTGGGGTCGGCCCCCTGGAACAGCGACTTGGCCTTGGCCGGGTCGTAGGCCGCCAGCGGGTCGGCGCCGTCGCCGAGATAGCCGATGAGGCCCTTGGTCAGGAGTCCGCCGGTCGCCGCGGTGCAGACGATGTCTGAGCACACGACTGTGGCGAGCTTCTTCTTGTCGACTGCGAGGGCGAAGGCGAGGCGCAGGTCGTGCGCGCTCTGTCCACCGTCCAGCGAGAACGGTCCCTTGGCGAGCCGCTTGCCGTCGGTAACCATGTTGAAGCTGACCCAGGTCGTGCGGACCTTGGGCTTCAGCAGCAGCTGGGCCGACTCGTTTGCGGTGCCCTGGATGCGGAGAACGTCGGCGACGGGGGCGTTGCTGTATCCGCCGTAGCCGTAGATGTCGTAGCCGCCCTGCTCGTACTTGGTGATGGCGGTCGAGGCGTCGTTGATGATGTCGAGGTGGACTTTCGTCACGGTCGGCTTCGGCGAACCCCACCAGTTGCTGACAGCTGCGAAGTCAACAGACTGCTTGGGCACGCGCGAGGTCATCCTGTACGGCCCGGTGCCGATGGCGGTCGCCGGGTTGCTCCACCAGTTGTCGAAGTCCTGCTTGACGGCGTTGACGTCGACGACCTGGCCGGTCGATCCGGTCAGGGCGATTGCCGCCAGGAACCAGCCCGCGGGGTGGCTGAGAACCACCTTGACGGTGTAGTCGTCCGGTGCCGTGAGCCCGGACATGATGACCGACGGGTCGTTGGCCTCGAGAAGCTTCTCGAGGGCGGCGCCGACGGCCGTGTTCTGAGACGCGGTGCCGTAACCGGTGATCGCGGCCAGGTTCGTCCCGTACGAGGTCCCGTAGGCGCCTGACATTGCGGCGGCCCGGTTCCACGAGTAGAGAACGTCCTTGGACGTGAACTTGTCGCCGTTCGAGAACGTGACGTCATGGCGGAGGCTGAACGTGTAGGTCAGCCCGTCAGCCGACACGTCTGGCATCTTCGTCGCGAGGTCCGGCACGACATTGAGGTTGAGGTCGAACTTGACCAGGCCGTTGAACATGTTCTGCTGGATCTCCTGGTCCGTCTCGGCGTCTGCGATGGCCGGGTCGAGCGTACCGAAGTCGTCCAGGATCGGGAACTTCAACGTCTGGTCCGCGGCGAGGTTGGTGCTCGGTGTCGAACTGCCTCCTCCGCAAGCCACCAGCACGAGGCTTGCCGCCCCGCCCACCGCCAGGGCTTTGAGGATCCGTAACGCGGCTGGAGTCATAGCTTTCTCCCTGAAAAGCTTGAGGCGAGAGCCTCTTCCCTTCGCCTTCTTCCCGGTGTCTTCGCGGCCACCGGGGCGAGAGCGCGCCGACGAGGGGTGGCGGACGAGGCGTCCGCCCAACACTCCACCGACCATTGTGGCCGGGCGGGGGCCCCTTGTCTACCTGTAACGGCGGCCCATGGCATGATCCGATCGTGCAAACGGGCAGGCGGGGGCTGCGCCGCCTCGAGGGCAGGGGCAAGGTGGACGGCTCCACGCGGTACACGGCCGACTTCGACCTTCCCGGGCTGCTGCACGTCCAGCTGGTGCTGAGCCACCTCCCCAGCGCCCGCATCCGCGGGATCGATGTGACCGCCGCCCGGTCTGCCCCGGGGGTGGTCGCGGTGGACACGGGCGGCGACCTGCCAGAGGTCGAGGCGGCCGG
>DAIPXW010000045.1:0-10086 GCA_036783075.1 Candidatus Dormiibacterota bacterium
CTCCTCGACCCGCGCGAGCAGGAAAGGGTGCACGAGGCCGAGACCCTCCAGCCGGCGCCGCCGGGCTTCCAGCGGTTCGTCCAGCAGCGAGCGCCCGTCGAGCCACAGCAGGTCGAAGATGACGAGCGCGACCGGGACCTCGGTGCGCAGGTCGGCCGCGACCTGCTTGCGCCCCAGCCGTCGCTGCAGCTCGAAGAACCGCAGCACCCGACCGTCACGATGCGCGAGCACCTCACCGTCGAACAGCACGTCGTGGCCGATCGCGGGAGCGTTTTCCGCGAGCTCGGGAAACGCGCTCGTCGTCTCCTTCAGGTCGCGCGAGAAAAGCTGGACGCGCTCGCCCTCGCGGTGAAGCTGGCAGCGGACGCCGTCGTACTTCTCCTCGGTCCAGACGCTGCCCGCGCCCATGCGCTGAAAAGCCTCGGCAGCGGTTTCCACGGGACTCGCGAGCATGAAGCGCACGGGTTGGAACAGCGTGACCGAGCTCGTATCGAGTTGCCTGTGCTTGCATCGCACGGCGGTCTCGCCGATGTCGCCGGTGATCAGGTGCACGCGCTTCACCTGGGTGATCGGAACCTCGAACGCCTCCGCAATCGCAGCCTCCACCAGGCCCTCGCTGAGCCCGATGCGCAGCTCGCCCGAAACGATCTTGACGAAGAAGCGCGCGGCCTCCGGGTCCAGGCGCGCGAGCAGCTTCTCCAGCGGCGCGGCCTTTGCGGCGCCTTTGGCGGAGCGGATCGATTCGAGCGCGCCATCGATCTCCGCCAGGGTGACCGGCTCGGCCCGCGTGCGCCCTTCGAGAGCCTCCCCTGCCCAGTCGCCCAGGTCCGAGTGCTTGCGGAAGATCCGGCCGAGCTCATCCTCATCGCGCCCGGACAGCGACGACACCGCCTTGCTTAACGCCGACCAGCCGAGACCCAGCGTCCGCCGCTTCGACGGGCTGAACGCGCGTCCGGTCATGAAGACCGCCGCGCGCCGCAAGTCGTCGTCATCGAGCGTCCGCAGGTACGCGGCCAGAAGGCGCGTCTTCTCGAGCGTGGCGGGCGTTGACCCGATCGCGGCGCCGGCCCGGGCGAAATCAAGCATGTCCGTGCACGGTGGCCTATCGTAATTCGCGATGCGACGGTGCCCGTACCTCGAGGAATACTTGAAAGAGCGTCGTGCCGTGATGCGCATATATCGCTTCGACTGTCATGTGGACCGCCGCTCGAAGCGCAAGTACGCGCTGAGCGACAGTCCGCCCATCTGCGTGCGCAACTACGAAGACTGCCCGCTCTACCAGGCGGAGAAACGGCGCGAGGATCAAACGATCACTCGATACACCGATTGAACTGCCCGGTCTGCTCGGCCCCCGCGCTTCCCCTCGACGGAGCCTGCGTCTTCTGTCATGCGCCGATGGACATGGACCAAGACACAAGTGAGCTCCTCGATTACCTCGTGGAACGGATCCCGACGGCGAAGGTGAAGCGCGGCCACCTCAACCGCGGGCCGATCACCGAGCTCACGATCGACGTGGAGGGCAAGAGCTTCCGCGTGCGAGTGAAGAACGAATCCCTGGAGCTCGCGCCGCCGGTCCACCTCACTGCATGGGTCGACCTGCTTCTGACGCGCCTCAGCGACGCGGCGGCGGGCAACCACGACCTGAGACGCGCCGTCCTGCGTTCGGGCTGGGCCCTGCGGTAAATATGAGGGAAAACCTGCGGGTTTCCCTGCGCGCCAGGCGCGGGCAGGATGTGACTTACTGATCGCATCGCCCGGTCGGCTGCGCCGACGGAGCTGCTCCCATTCCAGGATTGGATTTACGAAAGGAATCTCCTCGCGAGGGGCAGGGGTAAAGCCGCGAGGCGGGTAGACGGCCTGGCGTAGCCAGGCCTACTGGCCACGCGTTCTTGCGCACTACAGAGCTTCGTTGGGCCGTGCGCTAAAGAGCCAGCGCCAATTGTTCGGTCGCTTCCAGCGCTGACGCGCGGACTCCGCGCTTGCGGAGGTGGCGGGCGAAGTCCTCTGTGTAGCCATGCACCGTGTAAACCTGGTCCGCGCCTGAGCGCTGCACCACCTCGATGAGCTCGTCGAAGTCGCAGTGGTCAGAGAGGTCGAAGGTGGCGTCGGCACCGAACATGCGCGCGAAGTCGGCGTCCTTGGCCCAGCCCGAGACCAGCGCAGTCCGGTAGCGCCCCAGGCGCCGCACCTCGTCCTTGCCGGCGGGCGGTGCGATCACTACGCGGCCGGGTTCGCACTCGCCGTCGAGCTCGACCCAGTCAGGGAGAGGGCGTCCCGCGGTCGCGTACTCGCGCGCGCAAGGCGCGCAGCGCCTCTCGAGCGCGAAGGTGAAGCCGTAAGGCGCCAGCGCGAGCATCACCTCCTCAGTCTTGCCCAGGGCGTGGCATAGGAGCACCGGCGTGACCCGGCTGTCCAGGGCGCGCCGGCACCACCGTGCCATGTCCTCGACGGTCGAGTCCGGGTCGCCGAAACGGAAGTGCGGCCGTCCGTAGGTGCTCTCGATGATTAGCACGTCGGCCTTTGGTACGAGAGTGGCGGGGGCTCCCCCGGGCTGGCGCAGCTTGATGTCGCCGGTGTAGAGCAGCGTCGTGCCGAGATGCTCGAACAGAAGCTGAGCCGAGCCGAGCATGTGACCGGCCGGGTGGAGGGTGACCGTGGCCTGGCCTCGTCGCATGGGCTCGCGATAGCCGAGCATCCGCCAGCCCCGGGGCCTACGCGCTTCGGGGATCAGCGCCAGCGTCTGCGGTGTGAGCAGAGCCTCCTTGTGGCGCCGGGCGTGATCCGTGTGGGCGTGCGAGATGAAAGCGAACGTGCGCACCACCAGCGGGTCGAGCCACAGCTTGTGGCCGGGCAAAGACACGCCGTGGTCCCAGACGACCTCTCGGGTCACGTGTTGGGGTCCAGCCGCACGCGGTCGGCGGCGGCGAAAAGGTCGCGAGGTACCTCCAGGCCGAGGAGCGCGTACGCCTCGAAGGGGACACCGATGTCCGCCACCCAGACCTCGCCGGCCAGTGCGGGGCCGTCCGCGAGCAGAAGGCCCGGTTTGCCAAGGCCGAGCGTCACGGTCACGTTGGCCCGCACGCTTGGAGAGTAGGCGACGCCCGTGTCCGCGTCGAGCCCGGAGGGCACATCGACCGCGACGACGTGCTTGCCTGACGCGTTGATGGCTTGGATCCAGGCGGCGAACGCGTCCTCGGGCCGCCGCGAGAGGCCGGTGCCGAAGATCGCGTCGACGACCACGTCCGCGCCGTCCAGGCTCAGCTCCGCGGAGATCGGCACGCCGATCCTGCGGAGCGCCTTGAGCTCGTCCTCGGCCGCGCCGCGGAGGCGGTGAACGTCGATGCAGCTGACACTCTTCAGCCTGCCCCAGCGATGCAGGTGTCGGGCGGCGGCGAGGCCGTCGCCGGCGTTGTTTCCCACGCCGCACACCACCGTCGTGGGGGCGGAGCAGAAGCGCGCGAGCTGCCAGCCGGCAGCCTCCATCATCCAGCCCACCGAGATCCCAAAGCGGTCGGGCGCGAGCGCGTCTACCTCTTTGACCTGACGGCTGGTCAAAAGGGGGGTCGAAAGTCCCGGGTTCGTAGGGCTAGGCGTCGCTGGGTCGCTGCACGACAAACGAACAGTATGGGTCGCGGCGGTGGATCGACTCGGCCTGCGAGACCGCCGTGCCCATCAGGCGTGACATGAGTTGAGGTGTGATGGTGCAGACCTGGGGGAACTTCAGGGCGGTGTTGCGGAACGGGCAGTTGTGGATGGTGACCTTGACCCCTTCGGGCGTCTCGGATTGCTCAGCCAGCGTTCCGGCTCGTCCGATCCAGGTCACGACGCGCCGCAGCTTCTCGTCGAACTCGAGGCCCTCCAGGTTCGGCTCTATCGCGGCGGCGTGCCGCGCGGCGACACGGGAGAAGACCTCGTCCAGAACGTCCGGGCCGCCCATCTCCTGGACCTCCTGGAGGACCATCGTCGCAAGCTGTCCATACCGCTTCGGGAACACGGAATCGGCCCGCTCGGTCAGGGAGAAGAGGAGGGCGGGACGGCCGCGGCCGCTGCGTTCCGGCTGGCTGACCACGAACCCGTCGCGCTCGAGGTTGGTGAGGTGCTGCCGCACTGCGTTTGGCGTCACGCCGAGATCCGCGGCGATGCTCTCCGCGCTGCAGTGGCGCTTGCGCCGCAGCAGCTCGAGGACTTCCATGCGGGTGGAACGGCCGGCGATCATGAAGGGCACATCCGGTCGCTGGCGCTCGATGCTAGCACAGCCCCAGAGCATTTATTACATACCCACCTTGACAAAAGAAGGGAGGGCCGTAAAATTTGTTGCGGGAGAAAGATGAAATGACGATGATCAAGCAGGCAAGCCGCGCGATCGAGCACATGACCGCACGCGAGCGAAGGATCCAGCGCGCCAAGTACGCGCGCCGGAACAAGATGCATCACATCGACCGGCTTTTGAACGAGTTGGAAATGCTGAACCTCGCCGACCAGCGGCAGATGCCACCGGTGCTGTCAGTAGCGATCAACAAGGTCATCGAGGAGTCGCCCGAGGTCACGGTCCTGGCACAGGCCAAGCCGGCTTCCGTGATGGAGGCCATGGACGCCCTGTACGAGATCCAGGACAGCCTGATGTACAACCAGATTGAGGACGAGTAACCAACTCCCGTAGCTTCCTGGAGGCCGGTTTCAAATACGATTCCGGCCTTCTTCTCTGCCTCGGACGGTTGGGGCTCCTGTTGCAACCAGATCGGTCTGTGACCGATCTGGCAGAGCGCTTCGGCGGCGGACGACGCGTCAGCTCCTCGGCTCAGACTGATTCGCTAGACGGCGACTGCTCGGAGGATGCTCACTGGCGTGCCCGTGGGGGTGATCGTTGCCAGGCGAAAGCCCGAACCGGCCAGAAGGTCGCGAAACTCTGACTCTGTCCGTTCGAGGCCGCCGTTCATGACCATCATCTGGAGATCGGCGAGGACCACCTCGAGATCGTCCGGGCCTACGCGATCCGGTAACACGCGCTCGACCACGATCAGGTCTGTGCCGGTGACCATTGCACGGCGGCAGACGGTAAGGATCCGCCCTGCGTCGCGATCCTCCCAGTCGTGAAGTATCCATTTCATCAGGTAGGCGTCGGCCCCGCTCGGGACTTCCTCGAGGAAGCTTCCACCAACGGCGCGGCAGCGATCGCCGAGACCGGTCTCTGTCAAACGGCGCGCCGCCCGCTCAACGACTTCTGGGCGATCGAAGAGGATGCCTTCGACCTTCGGGTTTGCGGACAGGATGGCGATCAGGAGGCTGCCGTCACCGCCTCCTATGTCGGCCACGATCGGGTAGCCCGAGAAGTCGTGAGCGCCGATGATGGCCGCGGCGGCAGGGCTCGTCAGCGACCGCATGGCAGCGTCGAAAATCGCGCCCGTCTGCGGATGGGTGGCGTAGAAGTCCCAATCGCGCATGCCGTACTCGAGGTCGAAGGCTCGCTGGCCGCTGTGGATGGAATCCTCCAGCCTCGACCAGGCACGCCAATGCGGCTGTGAGGTCACGTACAGCGCCATAGGACCAAGTTCGTCCGACTTGAAGTGCCTTCCGGTCGGCGTCGGATGGAACCGGCCCTCATCATCCTCGACCAGGAGTTCCATCGCGACCAGGGTTCGCAGGAGCCGGTCCAGCGAAGGTGGGTCCACGCTGCACTCCTCGGCCAGCTCGGCCGCTGTGAGCGACCGGAGGTGAAGCCGCTCGAACAGCCCCAAGCTGACGGCGACACCGATGCACTGCGTACGCCGGTAGCCCGTCAGCATAAGGAACGCTGTGACGCGAGTTGCGTGGGATGGAAGCGCAGTTTCCACCTTCGCATTATCCGGAGTGAGCGCCGGCGGCGGCGCAGTCGGGGACAGTGAACTATCCAGCTGCTGAGAGCCTCTTCACCAGACCACGTGATGTACCGCCAGGTCGAGGACGAGCCGCCGGCTCTCAGGGCTTTCGTCAAGGCCGGATTCGACAACGATTCCGGCCTATCTACGCGGGTCTAAGTGTTGCTCTCCGCCTGGCGAATGCGCTGGCTCAGGACCTGCAGGAGGCGGTAGGCGACCTCCGGGTGCTCCTTCAGGAAGGGCCTGAAGTTCCATTCCGGGATGGTTGCGAGAGTGACCTCGGTGTCCGCCTTGATGTTCGCGCTGCGGCCTTCGTGGTCGAGCAACGACATCTCGCCGAACGAATCGCCGGGCCCGAGCTTGCGCGTCTTGCCCTGGATCGTGGACACGGTGACGGTGCCGTTTGTGATGATCATGAATCCGACCCCGTTCTCGCCCCGCACCACGATCTCGTGGCCGGCGGGGTGGGTGACCGTCTTCATCTGCCGCTCGATCGAACGGAGCTCCGAGTCGGGCAGGCCATGGAACAGCTTCGCTTCTTTGAGGTCGGCCACGCCCAGATACTATTCGCCCCGCCGCGTCTCGACAAGGTCCTCGGGCCCTCGCACCGGGCATGAAGTCCTCTTAGCGGACCTTCTTCTTCTCGTCGAGGAATTCCTGGTACCTGCGGTAAGCGTCCTGCTTTCGGCTGTCGACGATCTTGGTGTAGCCCTGCAGGGTGTTCAGGTTGGCGTGGCCCAGGATCTCCTGCACCAGGCGGACGTCGCCGCCGGTGACCTCGAGGAGCGTGGTGGCCGCGGTGTGGCGTGCCACGTGCGGTGACTTGAACGACCAGGCGCCGAGCTGCCGCCGGACGCGCCGCACGATGTAGCGAGCCCCCGCGGAGGTCAGGCGGCGCCCGCTGTCGTCCGCGGCGGCGCGATCGAAGTTCACGAAAAGCGCCATGCATGCATCCTGGCGGACGCCGAGATAGTCCTCGAGCGCCGCACGCGCGTCCGCCGTCAGGTACACGGCGCGCTGCTTCGAGCCCTTGCCCGTCACGACGAGGCGGCTGCCCGAGCGCGGAAAGTCGGTGCGGTCGAGGGCGAGCGCTTCGGAGATGCGGCATCCCGTGCTGATCAGGAACTGAACGAGAGCGCGGTCGCGCTTGTCATGAACCGTCTCTTTTGGCAGCGCCTCGAGCAGGCGCGACAGCTCGTCAGGATCGATCGGTTTCGGGAGGCGCTGCTCAAGCTTGGGCAGGGTTATGCCATTGGAGAGGTCGCGCTCCATCAGGCCTTCTCTCGCGAGCCATCGCAGCCATGAGCGGATCGCTACCAGCGCACGCGCCCGCGACGCGGGACTCTTCAGGCGGCCGGCGAGGTGGCGCTGGTAGGCCCTCAGGTCATCGTGACGCAGCTCGACCAGCGCCAAAGAGTGGTTCTTGGCGGCGAGAAAACCGATCAGCTTCCGCAGCTCGGACTCGTAGGCGCGGACCGTGTTCGGACTCCGGTTCGCTTCGAGCTGAAGCCAGCCGAGGTATTCAGTGGCGGCGGCCTGCAGATCGAGTGCCATGTCGAGGCCGACTGCATGTTGCCATAATCGAACCGAGGTGGGGGCTCTTAGAGTGCTGAGCCCGAGCGCCCCGCGCGACGGGCTGAGCCAGGACTCAAGCGATGTCTCGAGCGATCTGCGGTCTCGCGGGGACGAGTTCGGCTTCGACCGGGAGTTCACGGAGCGAGTCCAGGGCGTCGCGCTGTGGTTCTACAAGAATTACTGGCGCGTCGAGGTCGATGGAGTCACCAACGTGCCCGCGCGCGGTCGCGCGCTGCTGGTGGCGAACCACGCGGGGATCATTCCTTACGACGGGGCGATGATCCGCACCGCGATCATCGCCGAGCACCCGCACCCGCGTCACGCACGGATGCTCGTCGTCGACTGGGCGTTCGCCATGCCCTTCACCAACATGCTGCTGCTCAAGACGGGCAACGTCCTGGCGCATCCCGACAACGCGACGGCGTTGCTCGAGCGCGATGAGCTCGTCGGAGTCTTTCCAGAGGGGGTCAAAGGAGCTTCGAAGCCCTACTACGACCGCTACAAGGTCCGCCGCCTCGGCCGCGGAGGATTCGTCCAGGTCGCGCTGCGCACGGGGTCTCCGATCATCCCGGTCGCGGTGGTCGGCTCAGAGGAAATCCACCCCGTGATGTTCGACGTCCGCCCGCTGGCGCGTCTTTTCGGTCTCCCCATCGCGCCTGTGACGCCCACCTTCCCCTGGCTCGGCCTCGCAGGGCTCATCCCGCTGCCGTCGAAATGGCTGATCTCTTTCGGGCCGCCGATCGAGGTCTCACAGTTCGGCCCCGACGCGGCGAACGACGCGCGCCTGGTCCTCGAGCTCAGCGAAGAGGTGCGCGGCTGGATCCAGGCCGCGCTTCATCGACTGCTCGCGCGGCGGCGCACGATTTTCTTCTGATGTCGCGGCCGCCGCTCCGTCGCTGGTAGCCTGAGCCGATGCTTCGCTTCGCGACCGCGGGACTCGCGGTGCTGCTCCTTATCTCAGCTTGTGGGAGAACCTCGACGGGCTCGGCGCAGGGACCGACTGCGGCAAGTGTCGCGGTGCAGCCCGGCGACCTGCCCAGCGACATGCGCAAATGCGGCGTATCGGGCGACATCAACAGCTTTTTGAATGCGTCCAAGACCAAGGACCCCAACATCTACACATCGATCAAGACCGAATGGGATGCCGCGCAGAAGGATGGCGCGACTGCCGCCTACATCGCTTTCTTCTCCGACAGCGCCGCCCACTGCACGAGCATCGGAACCAACCCTTCGGACGTCAGCTCGGCGACATACAAGCTGGTGGTCAACTTCGTGCTCCAGTTCAAGGACGAGGCAAGCGCCGCCAAGGGTTACGCGAGCGACAACATCTTCGGATTCAGCGCCTCGACGCTGCAGGGCGGAGGGGCGCCCGTGCAGCAAGGGACCGCGACGGGGCTGGGCGCGAACTCTGTGGTGCTCACCGTCGCCGTCTCGAACCAGGCGTTCTACGTGGCACTTTGGCAGCACAAAGCGTTCATGGTCATCCTTCTGGGTCTGAACATCGACGCGGCCGCCAGCAAGAAGGCCGCCGTGGCGGAGAACGGCAGGATCAAGTAAGAACGCGGCGGTCCGTGCCGGGCGGCTAGACTTTCCCGGCCGATCGCAAACGCCCGCAACGTCCCACAACGCACTCGGCGCCGTCGGGGTGGCTCATCGCCCCTGCTTCGCACAGCGCTGGCCCTGGCGCTCCTGGCCGTGCTCGCCTTCGGCGCGACCAGGCTCACCGAGATCGGCCGCGCCTCGGTGGCGACAGCGGCCAACCTCATCCAGCAGGACAGACCGGCGCCCGCGGCACCCACGCAGATAGCGCTCCCCGGACTCGAGGCAGGTGCCTGCGTGAGCATGCCGCCCACCGCGCCCGGCTCCGGTCAGACCGTCTTCATCGATCCGGGCCATGGCGGGCTCGACCCAGGCGTGGTGGGAAGTGGCGCGAACCCGCTGCTGGAGAAGGACGCGACGCTCGCGGTGGCCCAACAGCTGAGCGGCCTGCTGCGGGCGGACGGCTACCGCGTGGTCATGGCCCGGACGGCGGACTCGACCGTGATCAAGCTGTCGGCCGCCGACTCGGTGCTCGGGTCGCTCACGGCGGCGGCGGAGCATCGCGACCTGCTCGCCCGCGCCGCCTGCGCGAACGCCGCCGCCGCAGCGGTCCTGGTCTCGATCCACTTCAACGCTTTCGACGACCCGTCGGTGGGGGGCACGGAGACTTACTACGACGCCGCCAGGCCCTTTTCGCCGGCCAGCCGCAGGCTCGCCGCGGACCTCCAATCAGCGGTCGTGGCGGCGCTGGGCACGCCGGATCGCGGCATCTGGACGGACGGCCAGCTGGCGGCGCCGACGCTGACGAGGTCGGGCAGCGATTACGGCCACCTGATCGAGCTCGGGCCGGCGTCGTCCGGATGGGTCGACAACCCGAGCCAGATGCCTGGGGCGCTGATCGAGCCGGCATTCATCTCCAACCCGAAGGAGGCGCAGCTGGCCGGCAGCGCAGCGGGACAGCACCTGATCGCTGCGGCGCTGGAGACCGGCATCCTGGAGTTCCTGACCGCGACAGGCTGAACTCCCCGCGGTCTTCAAAACCGTCTCGTTCTCCCAGTCCCACTTCCTTCGAGCGTCACTAAGCTGAGGCACATGGGGCATCCGTCATCGGCTGGCT
>DAIPXW010000046.1:0-10015 GCA_036783075.1 Candidatus Dormiibacterota bacterium
CCGTAGGCCCCAATGCCGAGCAGCCAGCCGACGAGCAAAGGCACGCGAGAATGTGTCGCCCGGCGGCCGCCCACCAGCCACGCGATCACCAGACCGGCCGTGAACAGCCAGGCCTCGACCCTGGCCATTGCTGCAAGCGCCCAGGCGATGCCGGCCCAGAATCCCCGGCGTGGAGTGAGCCAGATGCCGAGCAGGATCAAGGCGATCGCAATCGGTTCCGCCATGCCCGCGACGTCGTTGAAGATGGCCGCCGGTGAGAAGGCCGCGAACGCGCCTGCCGCCAGAGCCACGCCCACTCCCCAGTACCGGTTGCACAGCACGAAGATGAGCACCACGGCCAGGGAGCCGAAGGTGAGGCTGAGCAGTCGGGCGAGAACGATGTCCGTCGATCCGGTCATGAAGAAGACGACATTCATGAGCAGCGGGTGGAGCAACCCCCAGAAGTACTCCCAGCCGCGCATGTCCCACAGGCGCGGCCCGTGTGAGAGTCCGATCTCTTTCGTCAGGTAAGCGATCTGCCAGTGGTGGTAGGCGTCGGTGAATGGATCGCCGGCGTTCTCGGGATCAGTGAAAAGGAACAGGTATCCGAGCCGTGGCAGCATGGCGGCTGCCGCGACGACCGCGAGCCACCGCGGCGACAGTCGAGCATGGGGAGCCTCCGGCTCCTCGGGTTCCCGTGGTACGGGCGTCACGTCCTGCCGATCGAGCTCGTCCTCGTCAGCGAGGCGAGGCAGCAGCCTCAAGCGGTAGCCGCCTCCGCCGAGATCTGCTCGTGCGTACGGGCGACCGCGAGCACTGCCTTCTCCAACGTGTCCAGGTGCCGCTCCCAGTCGAAGCGCCGCGCCCACGCGAAGGCGCGCTCGCCGGTCAACTGGTTGGCCACCGGGTCGTCCAGCAGCGCCGAGATGCCATCCGCGTAGTCGGAGACCTGGAGTGGCTCCGCAAGATGGCCCGTCCCCGGGCCGACCGTCACGGTGGGACCCGCCTGGTCCCAGGCCACGACCGGCACGCCCTTGGCCATCGATTCGATGACGCCCATGCCGAAGTCCTCTTCCGGCGCGGGGTATACGTAAACGGCGGCTCCCTCGTAAAGCTTCTGCAGCTCGGCCTCCGCGATCGGGCCGAGAAACAGCACGGCGTCGTCGAGGCCGAGCTCGGCGACAAGTTCCTTCAGCGTCGCGGTGTGTGCGGTCGCGGCCCCCGGGACCACGAGCTGGACCCGCGGGTGACGCTTGCGCACCTCCGCCATGGCCCGGATCGCCAGGTCGAATCTCTTCTGCGGGTAGTGCCGGTTGGTCAGCAGGACGTACGGGCGGCGAATCGGAAACCCGTTGATCGTGAGGCCGCCAGAGAAGCGTGCGTCCGTCGACAGAGGAAAGCCGGACGGCGCCACGTGGCACCCCGCCGGGCAGTCGACCGCATCTCGGCGATAGGTGCGACGGATGATGTCGCCGATGTAGTCCCCGTTGACCAGGAGCTGGTCGGCCTCCTGGATCGATCGGCGGTCCGCCCACGCAACGAATCGCGTGGCCCGAAGCACGACCTCGGCGAGCAGGCGATAGTCGGCGTTGGCCACCCATCCGGTCTCCCTGTCGATGTTGCGAGGGTAAACGAGCCGGTTCGGTTGGTTGAGGTAGACGACATACGGCACGTCCATGAGCCTTGCCGCCCACCAGGCGATCCACGCGCTTGGCTGGTTGCAGCCGACGATCGCGTCGACGCCTCGGAACCTCCATGCGTAGACAGGCATGAGCAGCGACGTGGCGCCCATCTGAATCGCTTCGCGGAAGGGGAACCAGCGCGGAAGCTGCGGGAGGAAGGTGCGGACCCTCACGTCGCCGATCAGGTCCGGATAACAGCGGGATTGGTCCACCGTCGGCGCGTAGCACTCGACCTCGTAGCCGCGCCGCCGTAAGCCGAGCACCTCCTCGATCACGATCCGCTCGCCTCCGCCCGAGTATGTGAAACCGCAGTGGAAGACGGCGATGCGCCGCGGTGCGCCCGCGCGCGCCCGCCGCCGGCCGCCGACCAGGAAGAAGCTCAGCAGCCCGAGCACCAGTGCGTTGCCGGCGGTGATGGCGTGATACAGCACGATCGCCCCGGCGGCCACCGCGGGGGCGAGGCCCAGCCCACCGCCAAGCACGAGCGACCCGGCCACCTCCAAGTTCCCTACGTAGCCAGGACCCGCCGGCACCGCGAAGCTCAGCAGCAGCGCGGGATAGGCGGCCATCGCTCTGAGCGGGGCGACAGGCACGCCGACCGCCGCGAACAGCAGGGTGAAGTTGAACGCGTCGATCACCAGGGCGAGGACGGTCAGAGCGGCCAGCCGGTACGCGAGCGCGGGGGTCCACAGGCCGCGCGCTCCGGCGCGGAACGCGAACGCCTGGCCGGCGATGGCCGACGCGAAACGCGCGGGGAGCAGCCGGCGGGCGAGCCATGACCGCGCAAGCCGCGGACCGAGCAATGCCGTGCCGATCACGGCCGAGAGCAAGGCGACTGCAAGTGCCGCCGCGCCGAGCAGGCCCCGCGGAGCCGACACGGCGCCGGTCAGAGCGATGACCTCGAGCACGCCGAGCACCAGTGCCACGGCGGCAAGGTCGCAAGCCTTGTCGATGACGATCGTGGCAAGAGCCGAACCGGCTGGGACGCGATGCCTCCGCCACAGCCACCACGCGCGCGCGGCATCGCCCGAACGGATCGGGAGAACGTAGTTGAGCAGGCTCCCCGCAGCGTTCATGGCGAAGGCCCTCACCATTCCTACCGGCGCAAGCGGCCGGAGCAGCAAAAGCCAGCGGCGAGCCCGGATGACGCTCGTCAAGAGGAAGAGCGCGATCATCAGCGCTACCGCCGCCCAGCTGTGCACCCGCGCGTGGCTGACCACCTCGGGCAGGGAGACCGTTCGCAGCCACAGCCACAGGAGCAGCAGGCCGAACGCGGTCTGCACGGCGAGCCTCAGCCAGCGGTTCACGCGATCACCTCAAGCTCGGACGACGGGGCCACGCCCAGAATCCAGCGCTGCACGAAGATCCAGAACACGAAGAGGAACCCGACGACCAGCAGCGTGCCCCCATAGTCGTGGAAAAGGATCGCCGGCGTGACGCCGACCGTGGCGGCGATCGCGGCCACCGCCGCGACACGCAGGAGGTTGAGCAGGAGCGTGCCGGCGACGCCGATCAAGATGACCTGCGCGCGCGCCTCGAGCGGGTGACTCCCGCGCAGCCCGGACAGGAAGCTGACTCCGAGCAGGATCATGCTCTGCCAGCCGATGCAGTTCCAGGAGATGAACAGCGTGTGCATCGCGCCCGAGCCGTCCCACACGACGAGGTGGCTGCCCGACGCCGCGGCGTGAATCCCGACGAGCCCGAGCAGACCGACCACCATGCGCGCCTCGACCGGGACGATCGCCTGCAGCGGGTTGTTCGCGCCCAGCTGCAGCGCCCACGCGGTGAGCAGGTCGTCGAAGGTGGTCACCAGGGGCAAGAGCATGAGCAGGCCGCACAAAAGCGCAAGCAACGTCATGTTGAGGTTGTCTCGATTGCGTGCGGTCATCGGCGCGCCTTGAGCCAGCCGGCGACGCGCTTGCGACCCGTGACGAGCGGGATGAGAAGGGCAAGCCACGCAAAACCCAAAACGGATTCGGGCACCACGATGCTGGGAGGGACGATGTGTGTGTCGGCCGTGCCCGCGACGCCGTCGTAGGTCATGGACACCCTCTCACCGCTGTTGTGCGTGAGGGTGACCCGCAGGCACAGCGAGCCGCCTGCCGGAATCAGCAGCGCGCCCTGACTCGCGCTGGTGCTCATGGTGAACGGGCTGGTGGTGTGCACGCCCGAAGCCCCAACGGTCGTGGTCCAGGTCGTGCCCCCGTTGGGAATGGTGGCCGCGAATCCCGCGCAGCTCGCGGTCGCTGATACGCCGGCGGCGACGGTGACCGTGTCGTTGCTTGCGCCCGAGCCTCCCGTCCAGTACAGCGTGAAGGTCCAGACTCCGGCCGCGACGGTCTGGGCGGGCAGGTTCGTGAAGCCCCAAGTTGCGGTCGCGCCGCCGGGGGCCGACCGGAGCGTGCAAGGAGTCGCTCTGACGCCGACGGCCTGGTTGAGCGTGCTCGAGGCGCAGCCCGGCGCCGTGCCCGTTCCGTGCAGGTAGAGCGGGTTGCCCGCCGCGTCGACGACCGGCGCTCGCATGGAGAGCCAGGCCAGCCCGCCGAACGCAGCGATCAGCGCGAACGCGACCACCCAGCCGAACCAGCGGTTGCGGAGCCGTGGGGCCATGCGAGAGATCGGAGGGCTCTGCGGCGGGACCGGCCGCCTCACCTTTTGACTGCCGCCCCTGGCTCCGAGCAGCCAGCGCCGGAGCAGGTGGAGGCGTTTCAGGTGGCGCACCTGCTCGGTCACGTGACCGGTCTTCGGCGTCCGGAACCAGGGTCCCTCTTCTTTGTCGATCAGCCCCCTGAACGCCGCCCACGCCTGGAAAGGGACGAGCGCGAACGAAAGCACGAGGGCGCCCAGCACCCCTTGCATGTCTCTCCCAGGCGCCTCCTCCAGTATCAGGCCGCCGAGGTTCATGAGCGGCAAGGCGAACACGTTGGAGAAGAGCAGCGCCCACCCGAGCAGAGCTGTCCATCCCGGCACGTGAGTGTGGAACACGACCTCGGAGATCACCCAGCTGATCGTGCCGGCGATGAACAGCGCCGCTTGCAGGTAATAGGTGGAGTCGTAGAGGAACTCGAGCTTCTCGAGAGGCGTCACGTAGGGGGAGCGCATGATCGCCAGGAACCATTTGCGGACGTTGTGCGTGTGGCCCTCCGCCCAGCGCATGCGCTGGCGGGCAAGACGCGAGAAGGTGCTGACGCACTCGGCGGGGGTCTCGGCCCAGGGCGTGTAGGCGACCTTGTATCCGAGCGAGTAGAGCTTGAGCGTCAGCTCCCAGTCCTCGGTGATGCTCGTGCCCCACCCGACCTCGCGGAGGATGTCGGCGCGAATCATGTACGCGGTGCCGGCGATCATCTTCAACGAGCCGATGGCGTCCTGGAACGGGCGCTCGACCATGTAGCTGCCCGCGTACTCGGCCCGCACGGCTTCGGTCAGCCAGCTCTCCGATTTGTTGAGCACGTGCCACTGGTAGCTCTGGACCGCCGCGACCTCCTGCCTGCGCTTGACCTGACCCGGCTCCGAAGGCGGGTCGTCACGCCCGAAGGCAGCTTCCAGGGGCTTGCTCGCGGAGCCTTCGCTCACGCGGTAGAAATGAGGAAGCAGGCGGTCGATCGAGTCTGGAAACGGGACCGAGTCGGCGTCGAAGACCACGATGTACTCGGCCCGCGGGTCCGTGACCTTGAGCGCTTCGCGGAGCGCGCCACCCTTGTAACCCTCCCGGCTGTTGCGGTGAAGGATCTTGAAGCGTGGCCGGCTCATCCAGCGCTTGAGGATCCGCACAGACTCGTCGTTGGAGTCGTCGACCACGACCACCTCGTAGTCGGGGTACTCCAGCTGGTCGAGCGCCAGCAGGAGCCGCTCGATCACCCGCTTCTCGTTGTAGGCGGCGACATGAATGGAGACGAACGGGTGGTAGCCCAGGTCGATGTGGAAGCCGTTTCCGTTGCCGCCATTGATCCGGTTCAGGCCCGTGAGGTTCGCCGAGCCGTTCGTGCCGTGACCGTTGCCGTTCCGGGGGCCGGCGCCGATGAGCGTCGTCAGCAGGACCATCGCAGTGCTCAGGTAGTACTTGATCGCGTACGCGAAGAAGATGCCGCCCAGGAATAGCCCGGTGAACGCGAATCCATAGGCGAGCCAGTCGGCGCCGCTGCGGATCTTCGATTGCGCGACCAGCTCGATGAAGCCTCGCGCGATGGCGACGATGGGAATGGCGCCGAGCACGAAGGCGGAGATGAGGACGAGGTTGAGAATCACGCTCCACGCGAGCTGGCCGCCGTCCCGCCGCGGCCGGGAAATTGAGGGCGGCGTGTCCCCCGACGTCATGTGGTGGCCCCCTCCCCCGACCTGGCGCGCGGCGGCGCCTCCAGCTCGGAGACGGCGAAGCGGCGGTGCCCACCCGGTGTTGTCGCCGCCGGCTTCAGCCTCCCGGCACGCACGGCCCGGTTCAGCGTCTGCTGGCTGACACCCAGGATGCGCGCCGCCTCCGCCGACCCGACCAGCGCCGGTCCGTCAGCAGGGAGCTTGGCTCTTAGGCCATCGATATCCTGCGGCGAGAAGCGGCGGTGGCCCCCCGGGGTGACGAGGGCGGGCCTCAACGTGCCCCTTTCGACGGCACGCACGATCGTCGCCCGGCTCACGCCAAGGCGGTCTGCTAAAGCGTTCGAACTGATCAAAGTGTGCAAGACGTTTGCTGGAGCAACGCAAGATTATCGCTGGCGGATCTCCCGCGCGACCGCAGAGCTTGGTATTCCCCGAGCGGCGCAGTCGTTTCGTCGTCGAAAATGTGCACCGATTGACCACGGGGCTCGGGGATTCCACTCCTAGACTTTTGTGTCGCGCGGCGCCGCGCACGATGGGTCAGGACCTGGGTTGCTCATCATTTATTAGAACCTCACCCCCCGCAGCCAAGCTCGGAGCCGGTGTCGAGAAATCGCCCGGCCCGAGCCTTTTTTGGGGGTCTTCACGCCTCCGGTTAGCGTTTGCGGGCCCAGTCCGCGAGCCCATCCCGCCACGGTCTCAGCGGCCGCACCCGGGTCGAAGAGAGGCATCCGTTCCGCGGCCGGCGCGCCGGCGGTGCGAGGGTGAAGCTGTCGATCCCGCTGACCTCGGTGCTCATGTCGAGCTCGGCCAGCACCGCCCGGGCGAACTCGTCCCACCCGCAGCATCCGGCAGCCACGACGTGCGCGATACCTTCAAGTCGAGCCTCGGCCAGCGTCACCGCCGCCGCGGCGAGGTCCTCGGCGAAGGTTGGGTTCACCTTCTGGTCCGTGACCACCTTCAACGGTTCGCCTCGACGGGCCAGGGCCAGGATTCGGTCCGGGAAGCTCGCTCCTTTGATCCCCGGCGGGCGGTGGCCGAACACGGCCGCGGTCCGCACCACCAGCGACCTCGGGAGCGCCTCGAGGACCCGCCGCTCGCCTTCAAGCTTGGACCGCGCATACGCACCGAGCGGCGCGGGCTCGTCAGACTCGACGTAGGGGCGGCCAAGCTCTCCGTCGAACACGAAGTTGGTCGAGAAGTGGACGAGATGCGCGCCCGTGGCGCGGCACGCCACGGCGATGTTGAACGGGCCTTCGGCGTTGACCTCCCGGGCGAGATCGGGCTCGGACTCCGCCTTATCGACCGCGTTGTAGGCCGCGCAGTTGAACACCAACTCGGGCTTGATCTGGTCGATGAGGGCCCGCACCGCCGTCGCGTCCGTGACCGAGACCTGCCGGCGCGAAAAGCCTGCCGCGTCCGGGAGGAGCCGTATCAGCGCAAACCCAAGCTGGCCCTCCGCACCAAAAACCACCGCCTTCACGATGGCAACGTACCAAGTCGGCGCTCGTCGGCCGGGGGTTCGGATGGCAGGTCTTTCGGACCTAAGTACCGTGACCTACGGACCTGACGGCCGTCCATGAAAACGTTTCGACTCTTAAGAACGAGATCCCGGTCGGGGAGCCGCCTACCATATATGGCCTGTTTATTCATCCGCCTCGGCGACGTGTAATTCATGGAAAAGGTGAGCGGTGAGCCCCAAACAGGCGCGTGACCTCCAGCCCGAGGCTGAGGGGGCCTCCGCGCCACAGCGCGTCCAGGTGCTCATCGTGCAAGACCACCCCCTGCTCGCTTCGGCCATCGCCAAGGTTTTCGAGGCCAGTGGCGAGTTCATGGTCTCGGGTATTGCCGGCAGCGGAGCGGAGGCGGTGGCGGCCGCCGCCAAGACGGCGCCAGACGTGGTTCTCATGGACTTCCGGCTCCCCGACGTCAGCGGTCCGGCGGCCGCGGCCATGATCCAGGCCGAGTGCCCGACCGCGGCCATCGTCTTTCACAGCGCCGACGAGTCCGAAGCCGCCCTGCTCGACGCCGTCGACGCCGGTGCGATCGCCTACCTGACCAAGGACGCGACCGCCGACCAGCTGGTGGAGGCCGCGCGCCGCGCGTCCAAAGGAGAGGTGCTGATCCCGGTCGGCCTCTTCGCGCGTGCGCTGGCGCGCCAGCGCAGCGAGGTGGTTCAGAAGCGCGAGCGAGAGCGGCTCATCGCGCAGTTCACCCCCCGCGAGCTGGACATCCTGCACCTCCTGGCGAAGGGGATGGACACCCAGGACATGTCTGTGCGCCTCGGAATCGCGCCGCATACCGTCGAATGGCACGTCAGGCACGTGATCGAAAAGCTCCAGGTCCACTCCAAGCTGCAGGCGGTGATCGCGGCGGTGCGCAACGGGCTGATCGAGCTCTAGCCGCCCCCGTTGCCCTCAGGTTTGAGGGTAAGGCGGCCGTCGGGGCCCATGGCGACACCGCCCCGGATTGCATGTAAGACAGTAGCGTGCAGTTGCGACGTGGGCCTCCGGGGGTCCGCCGGCGGGAAGATTCTGACGCGGACATCCTCGTGCTCAAACAGGCGCGTGGGGTCATTTCAAAGCCGCCGTCGCGATGGCGCCGCCTACGGTCGGTGGACAGCTACTTCGTCCGCGTGCTCGCCGCCGCGCTCATCCTGACCATCCCGGTCGGCGTGTTGCTCGGTTTCCTGGTGAGCAACTTCGGCGTGCAGCTGAGCACCCAGCAGGCGGAGGCGCGCAGCCAGGCGTCGGCGGCGGGATCCGCCATCCGGATCACGGACTGGCTCGCGGAGCGCAAGTCTGAGATGCGGATCCTGGCGGAGGGTGAAGCCGGTCAGCTCGGCCAGCCGAAACTGAACGCCGACCTGCTGGCGGCTGCGCCCAACTACTCCACTTATGACCTGATCCAGGTCATCGACCCCGCCGGAAAGGTGCTCGCCTCGAGCCAACCAGGGGTCGATTCGCTGCTCCCGGACACAGCACTCGTGGCCGGCGCGCTGGTCAGCCAGACCCTTCAGCCAATTCAGATCACGGGTCAAGGACCAAGCTGGATCATGACCGCGCCGATCATCGGCGCGGATGGCAACCCTGAAGCGGTGGTCGCCGGCGACCTCGCGATCGGCGTCCTTGGGCGGCTGCTCGACCCGTACGGCAACACGACGTCCGGGAAAGGGCAGGAGGTGCACGTCGCCAACACGCAGGGCTTCATCCTGTACAGCTCGGACTGGGGCTACCTCGTCGATGACGGCGCGATCGGGTCGCTCGGTGCGCTGCGCATCAAGGCGAATGCCAGCGTCCTCGCGCTGGCGGCGGCAAACGGCTCAGGCGTCACCCAGGTCGTGGACTATCGCGGACACGACGTCTTCGCCGGATACCAGGCGATCCCTTCACTGGGCTGGGTGGTCATCGCGTCGACCGACATCGCGGTCGCCCTTGCGCCCGTGTACGACGAGCAGATCAAGACATCGCTCATCCAGTTCATCGGTTTCGCCCTGTTCATCGGTTTCGCGGCCTTTCTCGCCCGGCTGATGACCAGGCCGGTGGTGGCGCTCTCACAGGCGGCGGAGAGAGTCGAGGCTGGGGACCTGGCGGTGCGAGTCAACGTGAAGGGCAGCCGTGAGATGCGGCGGCTCGCATCGACGTTCAACTCGATGGTCGTGCGCCTCAGCGGGGTGCTGGGCCGTCTGCGCGGCGAGGTGACTGATTCCGCGACCAAGCTCGCCGCCGCAGCCGAGCAGCTCGCCGCAGCCACATACGAGCAGACGAGCGCCGCCACCGCCACCTCGGCCAGCATGGAGCAGCTCAGCCGCAGCTCGGTCTCCATCGCCGACACGATCGACCGCGTCGCCATCCAGGCCGGCGAGGTGCGCTCCAACCTCGAGCTGGCGCAGACCGACCTGCGAGCCTCGGGCGAACGCACCCTGGCTCTGGCAGGCCGCGTCAACGAGATCGAGGGCATCCTCGCCCTGATCAACGACATCGCCGACCAGACCAACCTGCTCGCCCTCAACGCCGCCATCGAAGCCGCCCGCGCCGGTGACGCTG
>DAIPXW010000047.1:0-10008 GCA_036783075.1 Candidatus Dormiibacterota bacterium
GCTCGAGCTCACGTTCCCCGACGACGTCAGCGAACACCCCGGAAAGGGCATCACCGGTGTGGTCGGGGGACACAAGGTCGCCCTGGGACAGGCGAGATGGCTGCTCGATGGTGAGCCGATGCCCGAGGCTGCGGCCGTCGTGCGGCGGCGCATGGCGGCCGAAGGCTCGCTCGCGGTCTTCATCTCCGTCGACGGCTGTTTTGCGGGGGCGTTGATCATGGTGGACCCGGTCCGCACCGAGACGCCTGAAGCGCTGCGCATGCTCCGCAAAGCCGGGATCACGCGGATCGTCCTGCTCAGCGGCGACCGCAAGGATGTCGCTCACCCCGTGGGCGAGCTGCTCGGCGTGGACGCCGTGTTCGCCGAGCACACACCCGAGCAGAAGGTCGAGGCGGTGCGCAACGAGCGGCGCAGCGCGGTCACGGTCATGGTGGGTGACGGCGTGAACGACGCGCCCGCCCTGGCCGTGGCCGACGTCGGCATAGCGATGGGCGCGCGCGGCGCAACCGCGTCCTCGGAAGCCGCGGATGCGGTCATCGTCGTGGATCGCCTGGACCGGGTGGCGGAAGCGGTGCTCATCGCCCGAGACGCTCGCGGCATCGCCGTGCAGAGCGTCATGGCGGGGATGGGCCTGTCGATGGTCGGCATGGTCCTGGCGACGATCGGCCTGCTGCCGCCGGTGGCCGGCGCGTTCTTCCAGGAGGCGATCGACGTCGCTGTCATCCTCAATGCGCTCCGCGCCCTCGGAGGTGGCGTCCCGACATCGGCGGGCCGATAGACCCTCGTCTCGGCGCTGCCATGGTCGGAGACTGCTGCCGGAGCGATGCGCATGAATCGGACGGTCGATCGCGCTGTTGAGACGCGTCATGGCTGAGCGTCGCGGAGCCAAGGGCGTTCGCGATCTCGGCATACGCACGCGCGGCACGGACGCGCCGTCCAAACTCTCCACGCCGCACTCGATGCGCGTTTGGATCAGCACGTTCGAGCTGCGCTGGGCCAAGCACCTCGCCGAGGCGCGCAAGAAGCGCTCGGCGGCTTGACCTAGCGAGAGCTCAGGGGTCTTTTCTCCAGTCCCGCCTCCAGGCGGATCCGGGCGTCCACCACCACCGTCCCCGCGGTGTGAACGATCAGAGGGTTGAGGTCCATCTCCGCGATCTCCGGATGGGCTTCGACGAGGGCGCTGACCCGCAAAAGGACGTCTTCCAGGGCCCCAATGTCAGCTTTGGCGGCACCGCGATACCCGTCGAGAAGAGGGAACGTCTTCAGGCGGCGCAGCATCCGCTCCGCCTCCCCTCGCGTGATCGGGGTGATGCGCACCGCCACGTCCTTCAGGAGCTCGGTGGCCGTTCCGCCCGCGCCGCACGCCAGCACCGGGCCGAAATGCTGGTCCTGGACGACGCCCACGATCATCTCCACCCCGGCCTCCACGATGGGTTGCACCTGGAAGGCCTGGATCGGATGGCCGGCGCGTTCGAAGGCGGACGCCATCGCGCTTGCGGCCGCCTCCACCTCGGCTGATCCTTTGAGGCCCAGGCGCACGCCGCCGGCGTCCGACTTGTGAAGCACCCCCGGCGCGATGGCCTTCAGCGCCACCGCGGACCCCAGCTCCCGGGCGACCCGGCCTGCTTCGGCGGGCGTGTCGACGATGCGGGTCTCGACCAGGGGGATGCCGTAGCACCCGAGCAGCTCGGCGACCGGCGCCGCAGGCATCCAGCCGGGCTCCTCGGCCAGCGCGGAGGCGACGACGGCGGAAGCACGGTCACGGTCGATTCCATCAAGCGGCGCGATCGGCTCGTCCGGGATGGCGCGCCAGGCGCTGTACCGTGCCGCGAGGCTCAGCGCGTGGGCGGCCTCTTCGGGAAATGGGTATCGAGGGATGGCGACGCTACCGGTTCGGAGCACCTGCGGCGTCCCCTGCTTGGACATGAAGACGCTCAGCAGTGGGAGCGGGCGCGAGAAATTCCTGGCGGCGGCGTGGATCGCGCCGCCAACCTCCGCCGCCCGGGTCACGAGCGGCGGCGTGAAGATGACGATCACCGCGTCGACGTCGGGGCATCGCGCGAGCACGTCGATGGCGCGTCGGTATTCCTCGCCTTTCGCGTCGGCCAGCATGTCGACCGGGTTTGCCGTGGACGCCGCGGCGGGCAGGAAGCTCGCCAGCTCGGCGCGCACGGCCGCGGGCAGTGGGGGGACGGCTAGGCCTCCGGCCTCGCACGCGTCCGCGCAGAGGATGGCCGGGCCACCGGCGTTCGTCAGGATCGCGACTCGATTGCCGGCGGGCAGGGGCTGGCTGCCGAGCAGCAGCGCCGCGTCGAAGAGCTCGGCGAGGGTGTCGGTGCGGATCACGCCTGCCTGCTCGAACAGCGCGTCCACCGTCACGTCGGACGCCGACAGGAGCGCTCCGGTGTGTGACGACGTGGCCCGGTTCCCAGCCTGGGTGCGGCCGCCTTTGACCGCGAGGATCGGCTTGGCGCGGCTGACGCGGCGCGCGATGCGCGCGAACTTGCGCGGGTTGCCGAACGACTCCAGGTAAAGCATGATCAGCCCGGTCTCAGCGTCCGCCTCCCAGAACTGGATCAGATCGTTGCCCGAGACGTCGGCCTTGTTCCCGACCGAGACGAACGAGGAGACGCCGGATCCCAGCGCCTGCCCCCGCGCCATCACGGCGATCCCCAGGCCGCCGCTTTGCGAGAGGAACCCAATCCTGCCGCGGACCGGCTTGTCGGGAGCGAACGTGGCATCGAGCCGCACGTCCGGCGACGTGTTGATCACGCCCATGCAGTTCGGTCCCACGAGCCTCATGCCCGACTGGCGGCACACCTCGACCAGCCGGCGCTGCAGCTCCGCGCCCGCGGGACCCGACTCGCCAAAACCGGCCGAGATGACGACCAGCGCCCGTACGCCTTTCTCCGCGCACTGGCGCGCGACCTCCAGCACCGCGGCCGCCGGCACCACCACAACCGCGAGCTCGACCTCGTCTTTGATGTCGAGCACCGACCGGTAAGCCGGCATGCCCTCGATGGCGTCGGTGGAAGGGTTGACCGGATACATCGGCCCGTTGAAGCCCATCGAAACGAGGTTGTGAAAGAGCTCAGCGCCAATGCTGCCGCGGTGGCTCGACGCGCCTATCACGGCCACCGAGCGCGGGGCCAGCAGGTGGGTGATGGCCGCTACCGCGGCGACGCGCTCGCGGTCTTCGAACTGGCGCAGCGCCTCCGGCGTGAGGGCGGTGGGAAGCTCGGCGTGCACCTCGCCGGGCTCAGAGCTCGTGCGAATCGGAAAACCGCTCTGGCGCAGCACGTCCAGCATCCGGTGGTTCTCGGGCCGCACGACCGCCTCGAGTACGTCGATGCCCGCCGACGCGGCCGCCTCCGCCAGCTGGCCGAGGAGGATCGTGCCCAGGCCGCGGCCCTGATACGCGTCGGCGACGGCGAGCGCGAGCTCGGCCTTCTTCGGCTCGATCGCCGCATACATCGCGTGGCCGACGATCTGGTTCGTGCTGCCGGTCACCGCGATGATGCCGTAACGAGAGGTGTAGTCGACCTGCACCATCCGCTTGACCGATGAGTCGGCGTTGGCCACGGCGGCGAAGAACCGCAAGACCCGCGACTCGAGCGACAAAGAGGAGAAGAACCGGGCGAGGTCTGGCTCGTCATCCGGCCTGACGGGCCGGACCGCAACCGTGCCGCCGTCCCGCAGCACAACCGTCGCCTCGCGATGGGTCGGGTACGCGGCGGTCACGTGCTCAGCCGTCATGTCGCTTCCGGGCTGGATAGAAGACAAGGCCGCCACCGTGGCGCTTTGCCGCGTACATGGCGGAGTCGGCGTGGCGCATGAGCGTGTCGGCGTCACGCCCGTCGTCCGGGTACAGAGCGATTCCGGCGGACACACCGATCTCGACCGATCGCTTGTCGATCGCGAACGGCTCCAGGAGCACGCGTAGCCGGCGGCGGGCCATGCGCTCCACCGCCTGCCTGCCCGCGACCCGAGGTAGGATCCATGCGAACTCATCGCCGCCGATTCGAGCCGCGGTATCGGTGGCGCGGAGTCCCGAGCTCAGGCGGCCCGCCCACTGTTTGAGGAGCTCGTCGCCGGCGGCGTGACCGAAGGCGTCGTTGACGTCCTTGAAGCCGTCGAGGTCGAGCATCCCGAGCGCCACCTCCTTGCGTTCGCGTCTGGCGCTGAGAAGCGACTGGTTGAGGCGGTCGTAGAAAAGCGTGCGGTTGGGAAGGCCGGTCAGGGAATCGTGAAGGGCCTGATGCTCGAGCGCGGATTCCAGTCGCCGGCGCTCCGTTATGTCCCTGATCACGGCGATCGTCTGGTTGCCCTCATCGGTTTTCATCGTGCCGATAGCGATGTCCGCGAACAGCTCGCTTCCATCCTTGCGCCGCACCCTGAAATCATGGTCCGCCCGGCCCATTGGCCGATGGTCCGATCGACCTGCGTAGAAATCGGCGCGATGGCCCTTGTGAGGCGACCTGAGCCTGGCGGGAACGAGCAGCTCGATCGGGTTGCCGGAAAGCTCCTTTCGCATGTACCCGGTCATCTCCTCGGCTGACTTGTTGGCGAAGACGATCCGCCCTCGGCCGTCACAGATGACCACTCCGTCAGGGATCCAGTCCAGCATGTCCAGCGCCGGTCCCAGGTTTTCTGCGACGGCGCCGCGGCTCTTCGGCACGCCCGAATCGTAGATTGCCCTGTGGCGCGCAGCGCGGAAACGGGGGGGCCTTGGTCCCGTCTCGAAAGGGACCTCCGGCCCTATTGGCAGCCTATGGGCTATAAGAAATTGACGCCATGGTCTTACGGCTCAGCCTATTACTGAGTTTGTTATGCGCGGCGGCCGATTCTGGACTCGAGCAGAGTGGACCGTTCGCGTGCCAACGCGGAACTAGGAGAGAGGACTAGATGGACACACCGGCGACCTACTTTCATTGGGGCTTCATTCTGATCTCGATGCCCAACCTGCTGGTCATCATCGGAATGATCGTTTTGTTCGCGGTGGCGTTGATCGCGCCGTTCCCGCACGGGGGTGAAGGTGACGATGGACGCAGCTAAACCGGCAACTCCGGGCATGGCGAAGGCAGCGGAGCCGGCGAGCTGGACCCTTCGCTTGCGGCAGTCGATCGAGGGCCACCTGCCGATGGATCACCTGCTGCCGGATCGCCAGCCTTACTACGTCGGCTCCTGGGTCTACGTGTTCGGCGTGGTCACGATCGCCGCTCTGGCGTGGGTGATCGTGAGCGGCGTCGTCCTCTCGTTCATGGGTCCTCAGTGGTGGCACGACTCGAGGGTCGGACATTTCTTCAACAGCCTCCACTTCTGGTCGGTGCAATTGTTCTTCCTCTTCATGGTTCTGCACCTGTGGGGCCAGTACTTCATGGCCGGGTGGCGCAACGGCCGCGCAGCCACGTGGATGATCGGCGTGGTCATCTTCGGCATCAGCATCCTGACAGCCTTCACCGGTTACCTCTCCCAGCAGAACTTCGCCTCGCAGTTCATCGCCATCAACGCCAAGGACGCGATGAACGGCGCCGGCATCGGGGCCTTCTTCAACGTCCTCAACTTCGGCCAGATGTACGGACTGCACGTGATGTTGCTCCCGGTCGGAGTCACCTTCCTCGTCGTCGCCCACATCGTGATGGTGCGAGCGCGCGGTGTGGTGAAACCGATCGACCCGGAAGGGGGTGCCCGGTCATGAAGCTGAAGCCGATGGGCGCAACCCAGGAGGAGTACTACCGCGGCGTCCGCATGGTGCGGTACGACCTCGTCAAAGAGCTTGTCCTCGCGATGGCGGGGGTGGGCATTCTCGCGCTCGGCGCGGCGGCGATATTCTCGTCGCCCGACATCGCGCCCGTGACCATCGCGGCCTGGTCGCAGGGCGACCCGGTCGACTTCGTAACCACGGCGACCGGAGAGCTGTCCGGTTCGACCACCAGCGCTGGGTACGGCAATCCCTACAACCCGACCGCGGATGCGTTTCAGTCATGGGGTCCGATCGCTCCACAGAAGTGGTTTGGGACTCGCATCCCAATCGACTCCGCCAACGCGTTCGTGATCCAGCCTCTGCAGCACGCGAGCTTCAGCAACACCGCCCTCGGCACCGCGCTGAACACCTGGCAGGCTGCAAGCGCGGACCAGCAGACGACATGGCTGAACGCGTACACGACGGCACTCGGCAAGGCAACCGTCACCGATGGGCAGGTCACCGTCGCGACTGGTGACTACGGCCCGCTCCCGGTGATGATGTCAAACCTGCTCGGAGTCGCCCAGACGGGCGGCCTCGACGGGCTCCTCCAGATCAATGGTCGCTTCTACCAGACCGACTACACGCCGGTCCTGCTCTTCATGGGCGACGGCAGCTTCCTCTCGGGACTCGCCGGGCAGTGGAACTTGCAGGGCGACCAGTGGGGAATGATGAACGAGACCGGGCTCTATCCCGGGCAGACGTGGCTGTGGCTCTACACCATGTGGTACCAGATCTTCCCTTTCAACAGCGACAGCGGATTCCTGGGGCTCAACGCCGGCAACGCCGACCTCGGGGTCATCATCCTGATGACCGTCCTGACGGGCGCCCTCGCACTGGTGCCCTTCATACCGATCCTGCGTGACATCCCGCGCTGGACGCGGATCCACCGCCTGATCTGGCGCCAGTACTACGCGCCGAAAGCACGCGCCTGAGCGATTTCCAATAGCAGCCCAACCGCCATCCGGCAGCGAGCCGGGTGGCGGTTACCTTTTCCCTGCTTCACGGAAGCTGCCTGACAGTCACCACCTGACCTAGCAGCGCGGAGATCACGCGTCTTGACTCGGCCGGGTCTCCGCTGGTCCAGAAGCGCAGCTCGGCCTGTGAGCCGCCGTCCGCGAGCATGTCGCCCTCGGCCAGCTTGCGCTGAAGCTGGCGGGCCACCGCGGCGCCGGAATCGATCAGGGTGACTCCTTCGCCGGCGATCTCCGTAATCAGCGGACGCAGGAACACGTAGTGGGTCGACCCCAGGACGATCGTGTCGGCGCCTGCCTCGAGCATCGGCTTCAGGTAGCCCGCGAGAAGACGGCGCAGCTCCGGACTGTCGAGGTCGCCGGCCTCGATGTGCTCGACCAACCCTGGCACGGGCTCGATGATGACTTTGACCCCGGTGCCGAACCTGTCCAGCAGGGATGCGAGCCGGTCCGACTCGCTCACGGCGGCGGGGACGATCGCTCCGACGACACCCGTCCTGGTGGCGGCGGCCGCCGGCTTGATCGCTGGTTCGATGCCAACCACCGGTATCGTCAGCGCACCGCGCAGGGCTTCGGCTGATCCTGCGGTCCCCGTGTTGGAACCGATGACTATCGCCTTGACGCCCTGCATGACGAGAAACTGGGCGATCTTCAAGCCGCGGTCCCGCACGAAGCTGGCCGGTTTGTCACCCCATGGCGCATTTGCGGAATCGGCCACGTAGCAGATCGACTCGGAGGGAAGCGCGGCGCGGATCTCGCGCAGTACGGACAGGCCGCCCACACCGGAGTCGAAGATGCCTACCGGCGCGCTGTTCACGGCCTAATTCTCACGCCTTCACCTCGGGCCAGCACTCTGGAAAGTTGACGCCGCACCGGGCGTGGATATCATCGCTCGACCAACGCCGCGCAGCCGGCGCGGCGTGACCATGACGGAAGGGGGATTACCGTGGTGGACAGATTCAAACGTTTGTTTCGAGTGTTTTCGCTCGCCGCGATTCCTGCTCTGGCCTTGAGCGCCGCGATGCCCGCCAACGCCCCTGCGGCGACAAGCGGGGTCGTTCCGAACCCGGTCAACATGCTCGACTGCAACGGCCACAGCCAGCTCTACCAGTCCGTGAAGCCGACCATGAAGATGCTCTGCGCCGACCCGTTCTTCAGTGAGAGCGGCGTGCCGGAGCGCGCCTACGACAACGGGAACTACGTCGGGCACGACGAGCCGAGCGTGAAGTTCATCTCGTCAGGCCCGGGCAGCGGCAACCACATGACATACGCGATGCAGCTGGCGGTCGACCCGGTCGCCAAGCCGACAGCGTCGGGGAGCGTCACGCGTTACGCGGAGCTCTCGCCTGCGCCATGGTTCGGGCTCCCGATCTGCGACCCGAACAGCTACCCGATGAACAAGTGCAAGCCCGACAGCGACAGGAACACCGGGCTCGGCGCGTCGTCGGACGCGGGCTCAGCTTTCGAGGAGCTGCAGTTCTACGCCCCCGGCTTCGGGCCGTTCCAGGATGCCATCAGCTGCGATCCCACCATGTACTGCGCGGCGCTGAACATCGACAGTCTCGAGTGCTCGTTCAACTTTGCCACCTGCAACCCGAACTGCTTCGAACCGGTCAATTTCGCGTACCTGCAGACCAACGGCGTGCCTGCCGGGCCACCGAGCCCGCAGCTGACAAACGACTCCACGTTCCTTGCCAACGGGCACACGCTGCGCATGCGGGGCGGCGACAAGCTGCTTGTGACGCTTGAAGACACCCGCAGCGGGCTCAGGACGACGGTCGTAGATCTGACTTCCGGCCAGACCGGGTTTATGGTCGCGAGCGCGGCAAACGGATTCATGAACACGGACCCGGTCACGTGCAACGGAACTCCTTTCAACTTCCACCCCGAGTACAACACCGCCTCGCCTCAGAACCAGGTCCCGTGGGCCGCGCTCGAAGGCGGCGTGCTGATGGAGCAGGAAATCGGCCACTTCGAGTCGTGCTCCAGCGTGGGCGGCGGCTCGGTCGGAGTGCCCTTCGACCCTGCGGCTTCGTGGACCTGCAACGGCGGCATCGAGCCTGCCTCGTTGGGTGAGGGCCCATGCACCAGCGCAGGCTGCACCAACCCGACCACCGAGGGGGGCGCTGCTTGCCCGGTCACCTTGCCGGACGGCGTCACCAACTGCGAGTTCTCAGACGCGCTCTGTATGCCGGCCGGGCCTCGCACGCTGACGCTCGCGGGCAAGCCGCAGACCTGGTCGTGGCCAGTTGCGGGTTGCGAGCAGAACGCCACCCAGAACGGCGACCTTGACTTCGACGGCAACTCATACATCGCCGACTGGCCAAACGGATCGCCGAAGCACCCCACCTCGTTCAAATACGCCGGGCCTTTCGACGCGCACGGCAATCCGTACCCGTCCGTGCAGTTCGAAACAGACCTCGCCGCCTCCGAGAACGATTGCAACGTGGTTACGGGCGCAGGCTGCACGGCTCCTCCGCACGGGGCTGCCTTCTACCCGTACTGGACGCTGGGCAGATCCTCGTCGGACGGTGACGCCCAAGCCGGTCACGGCGCATCCGGCTGTCTGTGGAATTTCGGGAACACGATCCCGGGAACAACGGTCAACGCGCTTGGCGGCACGGCCGAGTACGGCTCACCGAACACCGCCCGTTTCGCCGGCACCATCATCAGCCCCGTGATTCCGAACCCGCAGCTCAGCTGCGCCGCGACGCAGCGCTAGGTCCGGGGACACACGCCGGCGCCAGCGCGGCGCCGGCGTCGTCCAGGCTGAGAGTTAGACTTGCCGTCCATCAAACAGGAGGTTGACGAATGGCTGCAGTGAGCCGTGCCGACGTGATCTGGGAAGGCGACCTCGCGAGCGGAAACGGGCGTGTCAAGGTCGCCAGCGGGACTTTCAGCGAGTTCCCGGTGA
Source organism: Candidatus Dormiibacterota bacterium (assembly GCA_036783075.1). GTDB lineage: Bacteria > Chloroflexota > Dormibacteria > Dormibacterales > Dormibacteraceae > Palsa-870. The sequence goes on from DAIPXW010000047.1 coordinate 9,632, forward strand.
CGTGGGCCAGCCGTGCCGAGCGGCAGCACGGCAAGACGAGCCCCGAGGAGCTCCTCGCGGCGGCTCACGCGTCCTGCTTCTGCATGGCTTTTTCGAACGGCCTGAGCAAGGCCGGCCACAAGGTCGAGCGGCTGGACACGAGCGCCGAGGTGGAGTTCGTGCCGGGGACGGGGATCACGACGGTCACCATCACGACGGTGGGCCGAGTCCAGGGCATCGACGCCGCTGAGTTTCAGAAGCAGGCAGAGGCGGCCAAAGAGGGCTGTCCCATCAGCAAGGCGCTGCACGGCAACGTCACGCTGAAGCTGAACGCCCGCCTGGAGAGCTAGGCCCGGGGCCTAAGGTTCAGCGCGGTCCGGTCAGGCCCGGGAAGTCGA
>DAIPXW010000048.1:0-9840 GCA_036783075.1 Candidatus Dormiibacterota bacterium
GCACCAGGATCGCGATGCCTGGGTTGCGCACGGCGAAGTCGCTCACGTATGACTCGACCTCGACGATGTCGCGCACGAACTGGTGGCGCGAGTTGCTGTCGAGGCGGTGGTCCTCGCGCAGCCCTGCCGGCAGGTCGAACCTCGAGCCGTAGACGTGACCCGACGACTTCAGAACGAAGCGCCGCACGGGGCTGCCTTCGCCCGCGCAGCCCGCCAGCAGGTTCAGGGTGCCGATCACGTTCATCTCGTGTGCGCGGCGTGGGTCCATGTCGAAGGAGTCGATCCGGGTCAGGGTGTGGACGACGGTGTCGATGCCCACGGAGCGGACCAGCTTTCCGATCAGCGAATGGCGCACGTCGAGCTTGAGGTAGTCGGCCCGCCCGAGGTCGTAGCGAGGTTCGCGGATGTCGATGCCGATCACCTCCGCCACGTCTGGGTCCTCGACCAGGCGCTGCACGACCAGCGCACCCCACCAACGCGCCACGCCGGTGACGAGGATGCGCCGCTTCTTGGATCTCAACTCAATTCCAGTCTAAGCCCCTCACCCTGACCCTCTCCTCTGCGTGCAGAGGGAAGAGGGCGTATCTCCTATGTGCGCTTGATCACGTCGCGTTCCATTTGTTTGACCGCCCGAGAGACCGAGTCGAAGAGTGGCGACTTCGCCTGGCGCAGCGCCCATTCGAGCTGGCGGAGGAGCGAGTACAGGCTCTTCATTGCCTTGATCGCGTCGCCGATGTCGACGTTGGGCGGGAGCGGGATCTGGTCCAGGGCCTCGCCCGACGACCACCGGAACGCGAAGTCGATGTAGTCGTGCGACGGCGATCGCAGGTTGGGTTCGTCGAGGTCCTTCTCCATGTCGGCGAAACGGAAGTACAGCGAGCGCACGAGCCGCGCCGTCTGCGAGATGGCGGGCGTCGGGTAGCGGCGCGGCCCGCGCGCCTGTCTGTCCCGGCCGCCGCGCTCGCGGTCTTCGGCGGCGAGCATGACCATCACCGCGCACAGCTCTTCGGGCGTCAGGCCTTCGAACCATCCGAGCCACACCGCCTCAGCGACCAGGAGCGTGTTCTCGCCGTATACCCGCGAAGCGAACAGGCCCTTGTCGGTCGGCCGGTCGTGGGCCAGAAAGCCTGCCTCGGTGAGGATCCGGCACAGCCGGCGCAGCTTGCGCGGGTACTCGTCCATCTGCCCGGTCACCTCGCGCTGGCCGCCGTCGAGCTCCTTCTGCAGGGTGCGGATCTCGCTGTACTTCTGGAGCAGCTCGCCGAAGCGGGGCGAGCGGACGACCTTCAGCTTGCGCTGGCGCTCGAGCAGCCCTTTCGCCTCGACCTCCAGCCGCTGCGCGAGGCGGCCCGTCGAGCCCATCGTGCGGGTCTGGCGTCCCCTGCGCCCGCGGCGCTCGGCGCCCACCTCGCGGCGAAGCCGCTTGAGCTCGATCCGGATGGAACGCCGCCGCTCCTCGAGCTTGAAGTACTGGGACACGTCCTCCATCGAGACCTCGCGGTCCTCCCACATCCGCTTGAGGTCGGCGAGCTGCTCTCGGACATTGATCAGGCGCTCCTTCGCCTGCTCTGCCGCGAGCCGTTTCTGGAACTGCCCGAACGACCTCTGCATAAGCGCTTCGGCCTCCTCGGGCGTGTAGACGCGCAGGAGGTTGAGCGCCATGTTGTAGCTGGGCAGGAACTTCGACTCGACGACGAGCGTCGGGCCCATCGCCACCTCGTAGATGGTGCCGACCTCGACGTCGGACTCCTTGAGGATCACGCCGTGACCTATCACGTCGATGCCGCGGCGGCCCGCGCGTCCCATCAGCTGCGTGAGCTCGCCGGTCGTGAGGTTCGAGAAGTTCACGCCGTCGAACTTGGTGAAGGAGGAAACGACCACGCCGCGCGCGGGCATGTTGATGCCAAGCGATAGCGTCTCGGTCGCGAAAACGACTTTGATCAACCCACGCTGAAACAGCTCCTCGACCATCTCCTTGTGGTACGGGAGGAGACCCGCGTGGTGCTCGGCCAGCCCGCGGCGCAGAAGGCGGGCGTCGACCATGCGCCGGAAGAGGGCCTCCTCGTCGTGGTCCTTCAAGCCCTGCAGGCGTTCCGCGGCCACGCGGTCGATCGCTTCCTTCTCCGCCGCGGTGGTCAGGTCTAGCTCGTGGTAAGAGCAGCGCTGCAGAGCTTCGCGACAACCGCGGCGCGAGAAGATGAAGTAGATCGACGGCAGCATGTCGAGACCGCGCAACTGTTCGATGACGTGGAGCAGGTCGTTGGAGGGCAGACCTCGGTATCCGCCCACACGGTATGAGGCCTCCTCCTCGTGAGTCCCTTTCGTCCACGTCCGCTGGTCGATGGCGCCGTCCTCCTTGAACAGCGGCAGGAAGCGGTTGGTGATGGAGAGCCACATCTTCAGCTCGACCGGGCGGACGTCATGGAAGACCGTCTCCATTCCGCCGCGGTTCTCGGCCATCCAGTCGGCGATCTCTCTGTAGTTGCCGATCGTGGCCGACAGGCCCACGAGCTTGATCGTGGGCGGGGCCTGGATCACGATCTCCTCCCACACGGAGCCGCGCGGGAAATCGTCGATGTAGTGGACCTCGTCGAGCACCACGTAGCGCACCAGGTCCAGGCGCCCCGGGTCCTCGTAGATCAGGTTGCGCAGAATCTCGGTGGTCATGACGACCACCGGGGCCTCGTCGTTGATCGTGTTCTCGCCCGTGACAAGACCAACCGTGCGCTCGCCGTACTCGCGCACGAAGTCGTGGTACTTCTGGTTGCTGAGGGCCTTGAGCGGGGTCGTGTAGAGGACCTTGACGCCGTCTTTCAACGCGCGGAAGATCGCGTACTCCGCGACAAGCGTCTTTCCGCTCGACGTGGGCGCGCTGACCAGGACCCCGCCACGTCCTCTGTCCAGCTTGTCCATCGCCTCACGCTGGAACGGGTCCAGCTTGAAAGGGAGGCCGGCCTCGAACTCTTCGACCAGCGAGCCATGCTCGCGCTCCGCCGCGGGTAGAAGGCTCACAAACGCACCAGCTCGGTGGAGACGTCGGTGATCCGGGCGCCGTCGCTGTGCGACTCGACGTAGCGCAAGACCGTGGCGAGCACCTCGTCGGCGTGGCGTGCGTCGGCGCTGACGCAAGCGAAGGCAAGCTCGGCCAGCTGCCACCGGTCGCGCTCCCCCACCTCCGCGGCAGCAACCTGAAACTCAGCCCGCACGCGCCGAAGCAGGCCGCTGACGACGTGGCGCTTGCTCTTGAGCGAGCCGGAGTCAGGCAGGTGGAGGGCGACCCGGGCGACGCCGACGGCGAGGCTCGGGCTCATCGAAGCTGAGTTTTGACCACAGGGGCTGTTCTGAACATATGATGACCCGACAGCTCGGGGGCTTGCCGCGAGCTTCCTTGGGAGGAGAAGAGATGAGCGAAGACCAGATCAGCCGGGATGCGGGGTTCGAACAGTTCGAGCGGTTCTTACATGAGTGGTCCAGGCGGGACTTTCTCAAGGGGGTCGGCGGCGCGGCCGCCTACCTGGCGTTCATGGCCGGCGCAGTCGAGTTCCTGGAAGCTTGCGCATCCGGCAGCTCGACCACGAGCCTGACTCCCAAGAAGGGCGGTCACATCGTCGAAGGCAACTTCTCGGATGTGCGCACGTTCAACTCGATGCTCAGCAGCGACACCGCCAGCAACCAGGTGCTCGGCCTGATGTTCGAGGGCCTGCTCAACAGCAAGAAGAACGGCGACCTGGTCGGAGCGCTCGCCCAGGACCTTCCCAAAGTGTCAACCGACGGTCTCACCTACACGTTCACGCTGCGGCCAAACCTCAAGTGGTCGGACGGCCAGGCGCTCACCGCGGACGACGTGGTCTTCACCTACAAGCTGGCGTATGACCCCACCTATGCAGACGTGGCGTCACCGCGTCGCGGCGACCTGTCGAAGTACATCGCCAGCGTCACGGCCACCGACGCGCGGACCGTGGTGATCACGACCACGCAGGTCTTCGCACCCTTCCTTGTCTCCCACACGCAGTACGGAATCCTCCCCAAGCACGTTCTCGGCAGCCTCGCGCCGAAGGACATCAACACGGCCGCTTTCAACTCGGCCCCGACTGTTTCCAACGGCGTCTTCAAGTTCGTCAGCTGGCAGAGCGGCCAGCAGGTCACGCTGGCGCGCAACGACAGCTACTGGGCCGGCCCGTCCCTCGTGGACACCTACATCTACAAGGTGCTGCCGGACTCGGTCACGGTCGGGAACCAGCTGAAGACGGGCGAGATCGACATCGGCCCGGTCGACCCCTCGCAGTTCGACAGCGTCAAGGCCTCCGGAACGGTCAACATGATCGAGTTTCCGGTCGCCATCTTCGACTTCTACGCCTACAACCTCGACCCCACCAAGCTCGGCGGCAAGCTCTTCGGCCAGAAGGAGGTCCGCCAGGCGCTGGTCTACGCCCTCGACCGGCAGTCGTGGGTCCAGGCCATCTACTTCGGACACGCTGAGGTCGCAACCTCGGTGGAGCCGCCCACCTCCTGGGCGTTCAAGGCGAATCCGCAAGTCGTCTACAGCTTCGACAAGGCCAAGGCCAACTCGCTGCTTGACGGGGCGGGCTGGGTCAAGGGGGCGGACGGCATACGGGCCAAGGACGGGCTGCCGCTCAGATTCGAGATGCACACGAACGCCGGCAACAAGCAGCGCGAGAGCCTGCTGCAGGTCATGCAGCAGTCGTGGAAGGACATCGGCGTCGACGCCACCCCAAAGTTGATCCAGTTCCCTCAGCTGGTGACCGAGATCGTCAGCACGCGCACGTTCGACATGTTCCTGGTCGGCTTCAGCTGGGGCCAGGATCCCGACGAGGCGCCTCTCTTCCACTCCCGCAACACGATTCCCGGAGGTTTCAACGGGGCCGACTTCAAGAACGCCGACGTCGACGCGGCCCTTGATGGAGCAATCGCCACCCTCGACAAGAACAAGCGTAAGCAGCTCTACTACCAGTTCCAGGACATCATGTCCGACCAGGTCCCCGCCCCGATCCTGATGTTCAACAAGGGCGTTTGGGGCGTCAGCAAACGTGTCGAAGGCGCCGACTTCGGCACCTACAACCAGTACGGCAACCGGCCCTGGATGAACCAGGTCTGGGTCACCGACGGCAAGTGAGAAAGCGTTAGGAATGGAGGCAATCCGGAAAGAGCCGCCGGTCTAGGCGTGTAAGCAGTGCTGGTCAAATTCATCGCCCGGCGGCTCCTGGCCTCGGTCGTCGTGGTCCTGGGGGTGACCGCGGTCACCCTCATCCTGATGGACCGGACTCGCGGCGCCTACGTGCCCGGCATCGACCTCAACCCGGCCCTCCGTCCAGAGGACATCGCTCACCTGCGGGCCAACCTCGGCCTCGACCAGCCGTTCTACCAGTGGTACGCGACGTGGCTCTGGAACGTGCTGCACGGCGACTTCGGGCGGTCGATGATCGACGGCAGCCCGGTCATGACACACATACTCGAGCGTCTGCCCAACACGCTCGAGCTGACGGTCACCGCGATCCTGCTCGGGATCCTGCTCTCCGTGCCGCTAGGTGTGATCGGCGCCTTGAGGCGGGGCACCAAGACCGACCACGCCCTGACGATGTTCTCGGTCGCCGGCTTCGCGGTACCCCAGTTCTGGCTTGGTTTGATGCTCATCCTGATCTTCTCGGTGACGTTCGAGCATTACGGCTGGCCGTGGCTTCCGTCAGGTGGCGTGACGAGCCCGTTCGGTGGCGGCGACCTGGGCGACAGGCTCCTTCACCTGATCATGCCGGCCACCGTGCTGTCCTTCTTCTACCTGTCGCTCTGGTCGCGATTCACACGCTCGAGCATGCTCGAGGTGCTGTCGCAGGACTACATCCGGACAGCGCGTGCGAAGGGGATGAGCGAGCGGCGGGTCGTCTACCTCCACGGCCTGCGCAACGCGCTCATTCCGCTGGTCACGCTGGTCGGCCTGGAGCTGCCCGGCCTCGTCAGCGGCGGATTGGTCGTGGAGGTGGTCTTCAGCTGGCCCGGTCTCGGACGTCTGGCCTTCGAACGCGCGCTCCAGTACGACTACACGACCGTCATGGGGGTCGTCTTCTTTGCGACGCTCCTGGTCGTGGCAGGGAACCTGCTCGCGGACATCCTCTACGCGATCCTCGATCCGCGGATCAGGTACGCATGAGGCGCCCATGATCGGCCCGAGCCGAATCACCGAGCTCGAGCTGCCCGACCACCCCTTCGAGGGCGAAGGGCGGCGGCCGGCGCAAAGCTACTGGAACGAGTCGTGGGAACGGCTGCGCGCCAACCGCATCGGCATGGCCGCGGGCGTCCTGATACTCGTCCTGGCCGCCATCGCCGTCGCCGCCCCACTCTTCAGCCAGTTCCTGACGCACCTCGACCCGACCCGCCAGCACCTGACCGACACCTTTCGATCGCCGGGTGGCGCGTACATCCTCGGCACCGACGAGCTCGGGCGCGACACTCTGACGCGCCTCATATACGGCGGACGAGTGACTCTGGGCGTGGCTTTCTTGACGGTCGCCCTTTCACTGACGCTCGGCACGACCGTCGGCCTTGTCGCCGGCTATTACGGCCGCTGGCTCGATGACATCCTGATGCGAATCGTGGACGTGTTCCTTGCCATCCCCGCCATCTTCCTTTTCATCCTGATGTCGATCCTCTTTCGGCCCAACGCGATCACCCTGGCGGCCATCATCGCCTCGGTCGGGTGGGGAGGAGTCGCCCGTCTCGTGCGCGGCGAGGTGCTGTCGGTGAAACAGCGCGACTTCATACTCGCCGCTCGCTCCATCGGGGCTCGCGACGTGCGCCTGATCTTCCGCCACCTCCTGCCGAACGTGCTGCCGGTTCTCATCGTGGCCGCCAGCCTGGGGGTGGGCCAGATCATCCTGATCGAGGCGGCGCTGGACTTCCTCGGTCTCGGCATCCAGCCTCCCACCCCAAGCTGGGGCAACATGCTCACCAACGCCGAAAGCTATTTCTTCCACTCGACGTGGCTGGTGGTCTTCCCCGGGATCACGATCTTCATGACGGTGCTGGCATCGAACATATTCGGTAACGCGGTCCGCGACGCGTTCGACCCGCGGCTGAAGTAGCCCCGGTGGCCACGCCGCTGCTCGAGGTGCAAGACCTTCGCACCGTTTTCAAGACGAAGGAAGGCGACGTCAAGGCGGTCGACGGCGTCTCGTTTCACCTCGACGCAGGCGAGACGTTGGGGATCGTCGGCGAGTCCGGCTGTGGCAAGTCCGTGACCGCCCTGAGCATCATGCGGCTGCAGCGCCCTGGCCGGATCGTCGGCGGCAAGATCATGTTCAAGGGCCGCGACCTCACACAGATTTCTGACCAGGGGATGCGGGAGATCCGCGGCGAAGAGATCGCGATGATCTTCCAGGACCCCATGACCTCGTTGAACCCGGTCTTCAGGACCGGTTGGCAGGTCGCGGAGCCACTGCGCCTGCACCGGGGACTGAACAGGGCGAAGGCCATGGCGGAGGCGGTCGGGCTCCTGGGTCGGGTTGGAATACCCGCGCCGGCCACCCGTGCGCGCGACTACCCGCACCAGTTCTCTGGCGGCATGCGCCAGCGGGCGATGATCGCGATGGGACTGACCACCGCACCCCCGGTGTTGATCGCCGACGAGCCCACGACCGCACTGGACGTCACCATCCAGGCTCAGATCCTCGACCTCTTGCGCCACGTCAACAAGGAGTTCGGGACCGCCACCATCCTCATCACCCACAACCTGGGCGTGGTGGCCGGCATGTGCGAGCGCGTCATGGTCATGTACGCCGGCAAGGTCGTCGAGGCCGGCCCGACCATCGATGTCTTCGCCCATCCGAAACACCCGTACACGTGGTCGCTTCTCCGCTCCATACCAAGGCTTGACGACGAGCTCCACGAACCGCTCAACGCGATAGAGGGGCTGCCCCCCAGCCTCGTCGACCTCCCGAGCGGCTGCGCCTTTCACCCACGCTGCCCGTTCAAGGTCGACCGCTGCTCTAAAGACGTCCCGCCCCTGAACCTCGTCGGGGACACGCAGCTCGCGGCGTGCTGGGTCACGCAGGGCGGCACGGAGCTGAAGCGTGCCTGACGCCGCGCGCACGCACCTGAAGCGAGCCTGGACCACGGCCGAACCCTTGATGTCGGCCCGCGGCCTGAAAGTGTGGTTCCCCATCACGTCAGGGGTACTGCAGCGGACGACGGCGAACGTGCACGCGGTGGACGGGGTCGACCTCGACATCATGAAGGGCGAAACGGTCGGCCTTGTCGGCGAGTCGGGCTGCGGCAAATCCACTCTCGGGCGGACCCTGATCCGGTTGCTCGATCCCACCGAGGGCACCATCGAGTTCAAAGGCGAGGACATCACCCACCTGCGAGGAGAAGCGCTGCGAGCTCGACGCCGCGAGATGGCAATGATCTTCCAGGACCCATACGCATCTCTCGACCCAAGGCAGACTGTCGGCGACATCGTCGGCGAGCCGATCGACATATTCGGCCTCGCGAAGGGAAGAGCGCGGCAGGACAGGATCTACGAGCTGCTCCGCATCGTGGGTATGAACCCGCGGTTCGCCGACCGCTACCCTCACGAGTTCTCCGGGGGCCAGAGGCAGAGGATCGGCATCGCGCGGGCGCTGGCCGTCGAACCGACCTTCATCGTGTGCGACGAGCCGATCTCCGCCCTGGACGTCTCGATCCAGGCGCAGATCATCAACCTGCTCGGACGCCTGCAGTCCGACTTCGACCTCACCTATCTCTTCATCGCGCATGACCTGTCGGTCGTCAAGCACATCTCAAACCGGGTCGCGGTCATGTACCTCGGCAAGCTCGTGGAGACAGCACCCGGCGGTGAGCTGTATCGCCATCCCAGGCATCCGTACACCGGCTCACTGCTCTCGGCGATCCCGATTCCGGACCCGGTCGTCGAGCGAGGGCGCGAGCGACTGATCCTGAAGGGCGACGTGGCGTCGCCCGTGGATCCACCCTCCGGCTGCAGGTTCCGCACGCGATGTCCGCGGGCGCGCGACCACTGCGCCGAGGCGGAGCCACCGCTGGAATCGTTCGGCACCGACCACAAGGCGGCTTGCTTCTATCCATTAGATTGAGGCGGTGACAGGGAAGCCCACGAGCTCTCAGGCTTCGCCTTGAGTGCGCGCGGACGCCTTCTGACCGAGCGCGCGTCGCTCGCGCGCGATCTCGTCGCCGCCTCGTATCTGAAAGGCGATTTCGTCCTCAGGTCCGGCAAGCGGTCCGATCGCTATTTCGACAAGTTCCTGTTCGAGACCGATCCGGTTCTTTTGCGGCGGCTGGGAAAACATCTCGGCGCGCTCGTCCCGAAGGAGACACAGCGCCTGGCGGCGCCCGAGCTTGGCGCGGTCCTGCTCGGCGGCGCGGTCTCGATGGAGACCGGCCTCCCGCTCGTCCTCGTGCGCAAGGAGCCAAAAAGCTACGGGACCTCGAAGCAGATCGAAGGGCATCTCGCGGCCGGTGAGCGGGTCACCGTGATCGAAGACGTGGTCACGACCGGCGGAGACTCGCTGCGGTCGGCGCAGGTGCTTCGTCAGGCCGGAGCGGACGTGATCCACCTGGTCGTGGTGCTGGATCGCGGCGAGGGAGGCGAAGAGAACATCCATGCCGCGGGGATCCCGTACTCGCCTCTATTTCGCGTTCAAGACCTGGACCTTGACTGACCCAGAGTCGCGAACCGAGACTCTAGTCATCCGAGGGGGCACGGTCTACACGCCCGATGGTCCCCGCGAGGCGGACGTCCACGTCTCGGACGGCGTCATCACGGAAGTCTCGGGCCCGGGCGCTGCTGTGCCGGCCGGCGCGTCGGTCGTCGAC
>DAIPXW010000049.1:0-9831 GCA_036783075.1 Candidatus Dormiibacterota bacterium
CAGTCGATGGTCGAGTTCGCGCTCTCGTCCGTCGTACTCCTGCTCCTCGTCGGCGGGCTGGTCGACGTAGGCCGGGCGATCTATATCGACGAAGCCCTGGGGAACGCCGCGCGCGAAGGGGCGCGGCATGGAGTGTGGTTCGATGCATCCCACCAGACCCACCCGTACCTCGACGATGCCCAGATCAAGGCCGCGGTCGACTCGGAGCTGGCGACGATCTCGATCCCGGCGTCGGTGCTGAAGAATCCGGGCACGACATGCCCCGGCCCGACGGACGGGAACGCCTTCCACAACCCGCCGTATGCGAGCTCGGCCTACCCCACCACGGCGAATCAGCCCTGGCTTTACATCTGTTACAACAACACGCCCGGCCTGGACTTCACCTCGCCCGCCACCAACCAGGGCCAGCTCGACCTGGACGTGATCGTGCTCTACGCATACGGCCCGCTCACCCCCCTGGTGACAGCCCAGTTCGGCATCTTCAAGGTGGCCTCCAACGTCCACATGACCGTTCAGGGCTCATGAATAAGGTGCGGAGTGCGGCGCTAAGGCCGGGTTCACCCCGGCCGTCCCCCAGCCTCCCATTACCAACCCCTGCAGGCGCGGCGCCCCGCAGGAGGGGTTTCCGCGGGGGAGGACTTACGTCCTCCCCCACGCCTTGGAGAGGACTTACGTCCTTCCCCGCGCCTTCTCAGCGCTCGCAGGCGCTGATCGAGTTCGCGCTCGTGTCGCCTGTGCTCCTGCTGCTGCTGTTCGGCATCGTCGACATCGGCCGGGCGGTGTTCTACTTCGACACGGTAAACCACGCGGCGCGCGAAGGCGCGCGCGTGGCCGTGCGGGCTGCGAACCAGCTGCCGACGAATGCCGATGTCATCTCGACGGTGACAACGCAGATGATCGGCAGTCCCGTGAGCGCCCCGTGCCCGCAGGGCCCGGTGACGAGCGCGACTCCACCGGCCAACTCGGCCTGGGTCTACATCACCGAGCCCAATCCGCCGACCACCGTCGAAACCACGCCGGCGCCGAACGCCCCCGGCGGTGAGTACGCGACCGCGGCCAGCGGATCGTGCAGCGCGATCAACCCCGCCGGAGGAAACCAGCAGCTGCAGGTCACGGTGCGGTTCAACCTCATCCTGATCACCCCCGTCATCGCCCAGGCGACGGCCAACCGCATCCTCATCACGGCCGCCGCGATCTACAGGACCGAGTATTGATTCTGCGTTCCGTGAGATCGGTGGATCAGCGAGGGCAGGCGATCGTGCTCATCGCGATCATGCTCGCGGTCGTCGTCGGGATGGCCGCTCTTGCGATCGACGGATCGCGCGCATATGCGCTTCGCCGCGACCTGCAGGCGGCGGTCGACTCGGCGGCACTGAGCGCCTCTGACAACTTGCAGCAGACCGGCAGCTATACCAGCGCCGAGCAAGCTGCGTCGACCATCTTCGGCACCAACCTGCGCCTGTACGCCGCACCATCCTGCTCGCCGGGTTACGGGGCGCCGGGAGCGAGCTCCATAACCGTGACGTGCACCTACTCCGACGGCACCGTTCTGACCCAGGTCGTCTCTGCTTTGGGACCGCAGGGCACCCGGTTCAGCCTGACCGCCACACGCTCGCTCCAGCTCCAGTTCGCGCGCATCCTGACGAACGGCGCAAGCCCGACCATCAGCGGCACGGCGGCCGGCGGGGTCAACAATCTGCTCTATTCACCCACGGTGGCGGCTCTCGGCCAGGGCGGCTGCGGAGGCGTCGGGGGCACGGCGATCTCCATCAACGGCACGGGGACCCTGAACGTCCTGGGCGACGTGGTATCCAGCGGTGCCATTGCAGATTCGAGCGGCGCACTCCGTGTGGCGGGAGACATCTACGCGCGATGCCAGGCATCCGTCGCGGGAGCGGTGAGCAACGCCTGCTACCCGAGCGGTGCCGCGACGCCGTGCACGTATCCGGATGTCGCCGGCGCCACAAGGTCCGGGTTCCGGTTCGTGGACCCAGGTTATCCAGCGCCGGTGGTGGTGGGAGGCAGCCAGGGCGCCCCTAACAGCGCAGTGGTCCTATCGCCGGGGACGTATTCGACGGCTCCCGGTTTCGGCGGCGGCGACTGCTGGTTCCTGAGTGGCGGCGTGTACGCCTGGCAGGCGCGTTACTCCAACACCGCCGACCTCGTCAGCAACGAGCTCAAACCGCCCGACGAGCCAGACCCGGCCAACAACACTGTTCGCGCCACCCACCAGTTCTGGAACTCGCACAACGTGGGCTGCGACGGAAGCGCCCAGCTCAGCGTGGTCTTCGGCTTTCCGGGAGATCCCACCGGGCTGTGGTCGTTCGTGCTGACCTCGACGCGAACCGACACCTACAACGGTCTCACCTACACGCGCGAGAGCGCACCTTCGATGTGCTATCAGGAACGCATCTCCGGCAGCTTTCAGAACATCCAGGTCGTGGTCAGCAATGTTCCGGGGGCCACCTCGTACAACATCTACGCGGCGCTGCCCGCCAACGGCTGCAGCGGGCCGTTTGGACTCGCGGAGACACTGCCGGTGAGCGGGACGGTGTCGAACTCCAATACCAATCCCTGCCCGGCCTTCACCGGCAACGGGTGCACTCTCGGACACGAGTCCTTGACTCTGAATTCGAGTGATATCGGAGGGTCGTTCGCGCCGAACGCGCTGGCGGCTCCAGGGACTCCCGGAGCGTACCCGCCGAACAGCGAGACAGCCCCGCTGGCGGCCGGCCTCCCCAACCAGAACCCCGCCCGGCTCGCGGGGGCCAGCGGCGACCGCGCCAACGAGAACAACTGCGACTCGGCGGCGGGCGCGTACATCACCTGTCCCGGTCCGGTCACTCCGGGAGCGGTCGTCTTCTACCTGCCGGGCGCGGCGTGCTTGAGCACCACCGCCGGAGACACGTACGTGTTCAGCGGCTACCAGTACAACTGGATGTCGGTCTACGAGCCGGCCACCAACAACTGCGCCAACACACTTGGCGGCGCGACCAACTCCGCCTATGTCGGGCTGGTCTACACCCCAGCCGGCTCGGTCACCGTGAACTCTGCCTTCGCTTTCGAATCCGCTGCCGTGGGCGGTGTGATCGCGAACACGGTTAGCTTCAGCGGGACCCTACCGGCCATCAACTTCGGTGCGGGCTATGCGCCGATCCCTCCCGCGAGCCGGCTTACGGGCTAGAGCCGGCTTAGCTCACCGGCTCCGCTTCGGGTTCGCGCACCGGAGCGGACTCGCTCGCCGTGTCCTCGGGGTGGCCATCGGGGCTCTCGAGGTGACCCAGCTGACGGTGGACGGCGCGGGCCGACTTCTCGTCGCCCAGCTCCTCATATCGCTCTGCCGCGCCTTTCCAGGCGGCCTTCGCGTCCTCGATGCGCCCAAGACCCCACTGCGCATGGCCGCGCATCGAGAGAGCCTCCGCGCGCTCACGCGTCCGGTCCCCCGGAAGCAGCAGCAGCGTCGCATCGATCAGGCGCATGACCTCCTCGAACGCGCCCACCGACAGCGCATTCGCGGCGGCCATCGCGAGGAAGGAAGATGTCCGCACCGGGTCCGCGGCCATCCCCGCCTGGTAGAGGTGATGGCCGATCTCGCCCGCCCTCTCGGGGGCGCTCTTGCCGTAAACCCGCTCCAGCGTGTCCGCCACCGCGAGGTGATACGCCTGCTGGCGCGGCAGGGGCAGGACCGCAAGCACGCGCTGGCGGATGAGGTCGTGCGCAAACCGGTACCGGTCCGCGCCGGCGCTGGTCAAGAAGCGCCCGCGCGTCCCTTCCTCCAGCGCGTCGCGGAGCTCGTGGCCGGCCAGCTCGCCGAACGCCTCGAGCAGCGCGATGTCGAAGTCCCGTCCGATGACCGCCGCGGCGACCAGCATCCTCTGCGCAGGCTCGCTGAGGCGCTCCAGGCGCCTGCCGATCAGGCCGCGCACGCTCTGCGCCAGCTCGAGGTCCTCTTCCGTGTAGCTCGACTGCACCCGTCCGGAGCCGCCGAGAATGGTCTCGGACTCGGCCATGTAGAGGTAGCTCTGCTCCACGAACAGCGGGTTGCCCTCGGTCGCAGCCTGGATGCCGATGAGCTGCACCGGCGTCAAGGGCGCCTCGGACATGCCAGCGACGATCTTCTCGACGTCGCGCTCTGAGAGCGGGCCGAGCACGAAACGCTGAGCGCGGCGCCGCCGCAGCAGGCGGGAAAGCACGCTGCCGAAAGGCCGCGACGAGTCGAGGTCCGTCTCCCAGTACGTGCCAAGGACGACCATGTGGCTCCCGCCCACCCGCTCCGCCAGGTCGCGGAGCAGGAGGACGGTGGCGTCGTCAGCCCACTGCAGGTCGTCGAGGACGATGAGCAGCGGCCGGCTGCCCTGCACCCCGGCGAGGAACTCGAAGATGGCGTGGAACAGCTGCTCGCGAAGCTTGTCCGCGCCGATGCCGGCGTCGGCGGGCATCCCACGCACCTTCTGGCGCAGCGCGGGCGCGAGGTGAGACAGCAGCGGGCCGTGCTTGCCGGCCGCCTCCTGCAGCGCCTTGGACGTCGAGGCTGTCACCGCGCTCGCGAGGACCTCGCGGAACGGCGCATAGGGGGCGCCGTCCTGCTCGACGCAACGCCCGCTCAACACCATCCAGCCCTTGCCTGCGGCCTCGACCGCCACCTCGGAGGCAAGCCGGGAGGCCCCGATTCCAGGCGCGCCGGCGACGAAGAGCATCCCGCCGGCACCGGTCTGGGCCCGGTCCAGGATCATCCGGATGTCGAGCCGCTCCTGCTCCCGGTCGACGAAGCCGTCACCGGTCGGAAGGACGCGTGGGACTTCCTTCAGCTCGCCCGCCGTGACCTGGTGAAGGCGCCAACGGTCGGGGAATCCTTTCAGCTTGTAGCGGCCGCGGAACTCGAACTTCATCTCGGCCATGGGGCCGACGAGCTGGCGCACGACCTCGGAGACCAGGATCTCGCCTCCTTTCGCCTTGCCCGCGACACGGGCCGCGACGTTCACGGCTGAGCCGAAGATGTCGCCGGCCTCCTCCACGACCTCGCCGGTGTTGAGGCCAATGCGGATGCGCACCTTTCGCTCTGGGTTCTGCTTGCTGTACTCGGCGATCGACCTCTGGATGTCGAGCGCGCATTCGACGCCGTGCCGTACCGACCCGAAGCTGATCATGAAGCCGTCGCCGAGGCCTTTGATCCGGCGTCCGGCGTGCTCGGCGACCTTCTCCTCGATGATCGTCTCGTACGCCTTCAT
Source organism: Candidatus Dormiibacterota bacterium (assembly GCA_036783075.1). Taxonomy (GTDB): domain Bacteria; phylum Chloroflexota; class Dormibacteria; order Dormibacterales; family Dormibacteraceae; genus Palsa-870. The sequence goes on from DAIPXW010000049.1 coordinate 5,229, forward strand.
GATCTCGTGGGACTCGGTGAACCCGCGGGTCGACAGAAGGCGGGTGGAGCCCTCGACGTCGGTGAACATGATCGTCACGGTGCCCTCGGTCTGCCCGACGGCGAGGCTTCCGATGATGGTCTCGGCCGTCAGGGCAGCCGCCGCGTTGACGGGCATCCCGAGCCCTTCAGCGACCGCGCGCAGGAGGTCCTGCGCCGCCCGGAAGCCGGCCTCACCTTGCGGGTACCTCACGGTCTGGAGCAGTCCGGCGTCGACCGCCATGCGAAGCTCTCGCGAAGCCGACTCCTTGCTGATCTTGGTCTCGGCCGCGTAATCGCTCGCCTTGAGCTCCGCGCCCTCGAACGCCTGGGTGATCGCCGGAGCGAGCCGGAGGTTGAGGTTCTTACGCGTGATCAAGCTCTCGATCACAGCCTGGATGCGGCGCGTGGCGCCGGCCGGCCCCACGGTCTCCGGGGTGCGCACGGTCGGCAGCATGCCGATGTAGCCGCTGCTGGCGGCGGCCAGGTTGCCCAGCGCCGTCGTGGCGCGCGCCATCGCGGTCGCCGCCTGGAGGGCCTGGTTGCTCTGGAAGGCGGATTCCGCGCTCATCTGCGGACCCGGCTGCATGAAGGCCTCGGCCCCCGTCCCCGGCGGGGGTGCGTAAGCCGCGGGCGGGTATGCGGTGGGAGGAGGGTATGCGACGGCGGGTGGTGCGGCGGCCGGCGGGTATGCGACGGCGGCAGGCGCTGCCTGGGCTGGAGGGCCGGACGGTGTGGGTGGCGCCGCCGGCGGGGGCTGCTGCGGTGCTGGGGGGGCCTCGGCCTGCTTGGACGGCGCCGCCGCCTGCAGGTCCGCGACCGCGGAGCGCGCCGCGTCGATCAGCTTGCGCATCTCCTCCTGCATCTCGGGGGTCGAAGCCATCGTCTGGGTCGGGCTGGACGCCGTGGTCTGAACCGTCTGGGACTGCTGCTGGATGCCGGGCCGGTCGGAGCTGAACGGCACGACGACCACCTGCCTCACTACGTTCTCGCCGCCGCCGCCGCGCTGCCCGCTCATGAGCGGGTCCTTGACGACCGGCATCATGCTTTCCGAGCCGGCCGGAACGAAGCGAGACTTGACAGGGTCAAACAGGTCGTGGTTGACCTGGACGCCGTAGAACTCGGCCTTGTCGAGCGAGGTCGGAACGTAGCCGGTGGAGTTGTACTCGAGGCGCTGGCCCGAGCCCATGCCCAGCAGGAAGATGTCGCGCAGGATGGCGCCGTTCGAGTCGTAGCCGACCACCTCTGCGATCTGCGCGATCTTGCGCCTGCCGTCGGGCATGCGGGCCTGGTGGACGATAAGGTTCACGGCCGACGCGATCTGGGCGCGCACCGCTTCGAACGGGATGTCGATCGAGGCCATCATCACCATCGTCTCGAGGCGGGACAGCGCGTCCCGAGCGGAGTTCGAGTGGATGGTCGACATGCTTCCGTCGTGGCCGGTGTTCATGGCCTGCAGCATGTCGAGCGCCTCGGCGCCGCGGACCTCGCCGACCAGAATCCTGTCTGGGCGCATCCGCAGGCTGTTGCGGAGCAGCTGCCGGATCGTCAGCTCGCCCTTGCCTTCGACGTTGGGCGGCCGGTGCTCGAGGGCGATGACGTGGGGGTGGTCGATCTGCAGCTCTGCTGCGTCCTCGATCGTGATCACGCGCTGGTTGGGAGGGATGAAGCGGGCGATCACGTTCAGGGTCGTCGTCTTGCCGGACCCGGTGCCTCCCGAGACCAGGATGTTCATTCGGCCGAGAACGGCCGCCTGCAGGAACTCCGCCATCGCGGGGCTGAGGCTTCCCTCTCGGGTCAGGTCGTCCATCCCGAGCACCGCGTCCTTGAACTTGCGGATGGTGAGCGCGGCACCGTGGATCGCGGCCGGCCGGATGATCGCGTTGACGCGGCTGCCGTCGGGGAGCCTCGCGTCGACCATGGGGTTCAACCCGTCGATGTGCCGCCCGGTGGTCGCCACCATGCGCCGGATCGTCTCCAGGAGCTGGTTCTCGTCCTCGAACCGGACGTCTGCCTTGGTCAGAACGCCGCGCCGCTCTATGAAGACCTCGTCCGGGCCGTTCACCATGATCTCGCTCACGGACCGGTCGTGCAGCAGGCCGTCCAGCGGGCCGTACCCGACGGCGGCGCGCAAGATGATGTCGGCGAGCGCTGACTTCTCCTGCGGGCTGAGCTCGATGCCGTCTTCCGACAGGAACCGATCGAGGTGGGTGCGCACCGCGCGTGAGAAAGCGAGCGTGTCACCAGTGGTCAGGCCGACGTCGCGGATGAGGGCCAGGCGATCGCGAAAATCGTTGGCGAGCTTGTTCAGGTCGCGGCCCTGCCGCGCGGCCGCCTCCATGATGTCGGAGCGGCGGCGCTGCGGCTGGACCGTCGGCGTGGTCGGCGCCCACATGTCGATGAACTGCATCTCGAGCAAAGCGCTCGAGGCCGCAACTGCGGGGATGACGCGCTGCCGCTCGGTGAGGCGGATCTTGATCGACACGCCCTCTCCATCCGCCTGCTGCCCGGGCTCGATGTACGCAGCGATCCAATCGCCGTCGCGAAAGCGCAGGATCGCCTTTCGCGCCGAGCTCTTCTCACCAGGGTCGGACTCCAGCTTCGGATCGTCGACGCTGCCGAACACGACGTACTTGACGTCGCGCTCCGGGACCCAACGCGCGCGGTCGGAATCCGGAGGCGTGTAGATCGGAAAGCCCTCGCGGCTGAACACGCGAGCTTCGGACTCGCCCTCCTCCAGGCCGCCGTCCAGGCGGTGGATCGCGACCTTGATGCGGGTTCCGGGGGGCGTTGGGGCGCCGTTGGACTCGGGTGCGGCGGCCGGTACGGCAGCCGGCGCATCGGTCGCGCGGCGTTCGTGAGCCTCGGGCGAGGTGGTGCGGACCTCGCTCATACGAGTCCTTGGCGGGATGCCGTGGTGGGCGGGTACACGGTCGTTGGCCTCGCGGATGGTAGCACCGGCATCTGGCGGCTCAATCCACTTATCTCAGGAGAACCTTTCGGGCGGCCGACGGCGGTCCAGCACCCACTTGGACCCTGGCATTCTCTTGGCGACCCCTTTGACCTCGGCGGCGCGAGCGGCGAGTGCGGCCGCGCTGGTGTAACGGCCCGGCTCTGCGATCACGATCCCAATCGAAACCGAGACCAGCGGCGTGCGCAGTGTGTTGCCGTTGCGTTCTTCGGACTCGATCCATCCGCGGTCCCGGTCGACCGGGTCGTACAGCGCGGGCACCGCGTCGTCGAATCGCCTCGTGACCTCGCTCGCGATCGTCTCCGCGAGGCTGGGGTCCGTCAGCATCACGAAATCGTCGCCTCCGACATGACCCGCGAAGTGTCGCGGCGAGTGGTTCTCCTCCAAGACCTCGAGGATGATCGTGGCCAGCGTCTTGATCACGTCGTCGCCCCGCAGGAAGCCGTAGTGATCGTTGTAGCTCTTGAACGCGTCGATGTCGGGATAGAGGCAGGCGAAGCGCTCGCCGCCGGCGAGCCTGCGGCCCATCTCACGCAGGATGTCGCTGTTGCCGCTCATGCCCGTCAAGGGGTTCAAGTCGCGGGTGGTGGTCGACCGGCTCATCACCGCGCGCAGCCGGGCCACGAGCTCTTCGGGGATGAAGGGCTTGGTGACGTAGTCGTCAGCGCCCGCGAGCAGGTGCTCGACCTTGTCTTTCAGCGAACCGCGCACGGTCAGGAACACGACCGGTATGAGCCGCGTGCGGAAGTCACTGCGGATCTCTGTGAGGATCTGGTCCCCGGTCGTGTCGCCGAGCATGAGGTCGAGCAGGATGATGTTCGGCCTCCACTCCACGGCGGCCTGGTGCGCCGCCTCGCCGTTGTCCACCGCGACGCAGTCGAAGCCGGCGCGCTCGAGAACGCGCTTGACGAGGCGGAGCACCTGGTCGTCGTCGTCGACGACCAGGACGACGTCGCGATGGGCGAGAGGGACGGTCGGCGTCGCCTCCTTGTCGTGTCCGACCCTTCTGGCGACTGTCAAGTCGCGGCCTCGGGGCTGCGAGGGCCTCCGCGCGGAAGCTTGTCGGTCATCGCGATCGCGCGCTCGGCGGCGAGTCGTATCTCCTGGATGTCCGCGCGCACGGCCTCGGGATCGTCGGTCTCGTCGGCGATGAGCTCGCTGTAGTTGACGATGACCGCCAGGAGGTTGCGGAAGTCGTGGATCATCGTGCGGGCGTCCTGCTCCGGGCGATCTTCGGTCGCGCTCAAAGTCGTTTCACCAGCCGCCACCTGTTGACGTCACCCGCGCGCTGGTATTCCAGCTCGTCGAGCACGGAGTGCGCCAGCGCGAGACCTCTTCCGGTCTCGCTGGACCTTGGTGGCATGTCGGGGTCGAGCGACTCATGGACCAGTGGCCCCTGGCTGACAAAGGATGCGAGCGCCGTTTCCGCCTCGAGCCACAGCGCGTACTCGACCGGAGGAGCGACGGCGGCGGGCGTCCGTCCGTGCGTCAGGACGTTGGCGCCGATCTCCGCTACCGCAAGCTCGAACAGCATGAGGTTGCGGTCGTCGCGGCCGCGGCCGGTCGATTCGCGCAGGCGATCAATCGATGCGTGCAAGATGTCCAACCCTTCCTC
>DAIPXW010000050.1:0-9752 GCA_036783075.1 Candidatus Dormiibacterota bacterium
GACGGGCAGCAACAGCGCCGGTGACCTCTTCGAGTCGGCGGGGTTTCGGCGCCTGGTGGACGTGCGCTGGTGGCGCGGCCGCCGCGTCGAAGGCGGCGAGCCGGCCCGCATGCCCGACCCGCCGGCGGCCAAAAAGCTCTGGCCGGAGCTGGTGAACAGTCCTGGCGTCGAGCTCTATCACGGCGTCATGCCCGACTTCAACGGAGCGCGGGACCTCGACGCTGCGGAGCTGGAGCGGCTCGCCGGAATGGGCATGATCCGCGTCGGCCCTGGCGGCCGAGCGATCGTCGCGCTGAGGCAGCCGTGGGCGAACAACATCGCCGTGGCGTTCCTCGCAGGCCGAGGCGGCGCGCTGCGCGAGCTGCTGATGGCGCTGCGCTTCGAGGCGGACGCCGACGGGCTCGACCACGTGACCATCACCCTGCCCCGTGGACATCCCGCCGCCGACGACCTGAGCGCAAGCGGATACGATCTCGCCAATGACGACGACACGAGCTACATCTACGGGCTCAAGCTGTAGGTGACCCGGCGCTACGTCGTCATCGGCAACGGTATCGCCGGGCAGACCTGCGCCGAGGAGCTGCGCAAGGCGGACGCGGAGGCGTCGATCGTCATCATCGCCGCGGAAAGGCATCCGCTGTACAACCGCGTCGCCCTTCCACGCTACCTGCGAGGGCAGGTGCGCAGGGAGAAGGTGCTGATGCGAACGGTCGAGGATTACGCGAAGCAGAACCTCGACGTCCACTTCGAGACCTGGGTGACCGAGATAGACGCGCGCGACAAGAAGGTGCGCACCAACCGAGACCAGGAATTCGCGTACGACGCTCTTCTCATCGCGACAGGAGGCCGGCCCAAGCCTCCACCGTGGCCTGGCTCGGACCAGGTGTCCGCATGCCTCGGCTTTCAGACGCTCGACGATACGGACTCGATCATCGAGAAAGCGGACGCGGCGGAAAGGGTGCTCGTCATGGGTGGCAGCTTCATCGGGTACGAGCTGGCCGAGGGCGTCAGCTTTCGCAAGAAGGCGAAGCTCACCTGGATCATGCGAGGGCCCTGGTTTCTCAGGTACGTCCTCGACGAAGAGGGCGGGCGGCTGTGCAGGCAGCTCGGCGAGTCGCAAGGCGTGGAGTTCGTCGTGTCCGACGAGGTCCAGAAGTTCAGCCGCAGCAACGGCCGTTTCCTCGCGGAGACGGTGAACGGGCATCGGGTCGACTTCGACCTGTTGACCTACGGGGTCGGACTCGACTACTACACCGAGCCTGTGCGCGATACAGGCATCCAGCTCAACAAGGGCATCGTCACGGACTCCAAGCTGCGCACCGCCGCGCCCGACGTGTACGCGGCGGGAGATGTCGCGGTCTTCTACGACCTGATGGTCCAACGGCACAACCAGATGGGCACCTGGGACAACGCTGAGGCGCACGGCAAAGTCGCCGCGCGCAACATGGCAGGGGCCTCCGAGGACTTCTTCGACGTCCCGACCTACACGACCACCATGTTCGGATCAACGCTCGCGGTGATGGGCGTGACGCCGGACGTGCAGCCGGACCTCGAGTCGGTGCGAACGTTCAGCTTCGAGGAGAAGTTCTACCGGAAGCTCTTCTTCAAGGACGGCCGTCTCGTCGGCGCGATCATGATCGGGCCGCCGAAGGGGCGAAAGAAGCTGATCGAGATCATGCGGTCGCGCCAGGTCATCGAGCGCCCGAAGCAGGAGCTGCTCGACCCGAACAACCTGAAGGACTGATGGCTTCCGAGTACGCCTTCCTGACTCGCTGGCGCATCCGGGGGACCACCCGCGAGGTGACCGACGTGCTCGCCGAAGCAACCGAGCTACCGAGGTGGTGGCCCTCGGTCTACATGGACGTCAAAGAGCTTGCCGCCGGCGACCCGAAGACAGGCGTCGGCCGCGTGGTCCAGCTGTACACGAAAGGCTGGCTGCCGTACACGCTGCGGTGGAGTTTCACGGTCACGGAGTCCGACCCGCCGAACGGGTTCAAGCTCGTCGCCGACGGTGACTTCGTCGGTACCGGGGTGTGGACCTTCGAACAAGACGGGGACTTCGTCGCAGTGGTCTACGACTGGAGGATCCGCGCGGACAAGCCGCTGCTTCGGTTGGGCACGCCTGTGTTCCGGCCGATCTTCGCGGCCAACCACCGCTGGGCGATGGCCCGCGGCGAGGAAAGCCTCGACCTGGAGCTGCGCCGCCGCCGCGCGACGACCGACGCCGAACGCAAAGCGATCCCGCCCCCGCCGGGCCCGACGTTCAAGTAGCTCTGGCCCTCACCCTGACCCTGCGCGCCAAGCGCGGGCTGGACGCGCCAAGCCGCGACTTGCTGATCGCTCCGCAAAGCGGCAGAGGGATTAATGGCAGTATGCTTTGCTGCAGAGAGATGCGTTTCGCTTACAGCGAATCTGCGCGGCAGGTCAGGACGGCTCTCGGGGCGATCCTGCGCCAGCGCCGGGAGGCGACCCGGCGCACGCTCACCGAGGTTGCCGGCGAAGCAGGGCTTTCCCCCGCCCACCTGTCCGAGGTCGAGCGGGGTCGCAAAGAGGTCTCGACCGAGAAGTTGCTGGCGGTGGCCCACGCGCTTGGAGTCCGTCCCGCCGACATCTACGCGGACCTCGCGCGCCTGCTGGGCGCGGACACCGATCAGCGCGCCTGGCCAGAGGACCCGCCCGTCAAGCTCCGCCTCGCCACCGCGTCGCTGCCGCTTGATGCGCTGAGGAGCGTGGCCGACTTCAGCGCATATCTGGCCATGGCCAACCCGCCACCCAGGCCGAAAGCACGAATCGGTTTCGAACCCAGGAGGTAGAGATGAACCTGATCCCGACGGTGATCACAAACGACGGGCGCGGCGAGCGCGCGTACGACATCTACTCACGGCTGTTGAAGGACGGCGTGGTCTTCGTCCGGGGCGTCATCGACGACGAGCTCGCGGCCACGGTGACGGCGCAGCTCCTGTTCCTCGAGAACGAGGCTCCCGACCGCGACATCCAGCTCTACATCAACAGCCCTGGTGGGTCGCTGACCGCGGCGCTGTCGATCTACGACGCGATGCAGTACGTCGGCCCCAAGGTCGGCACCCTCTGCACCGGTCTCGCCGCGAGCGGCGCCTCGATCCTGCTCTGCGGAGGCGCCCATGGCATGCGCCTGTCACTGCCGCACGCGCAGATCCTCATTCACCAGCCGTTCTCCCAGGGCATCCAGGGCCAGGCGAGCGACATCCAGATCCACGCCCAGGAGATCCTCCGCCAGCGCGAGCAGGTCGCGCGGATCTACGCCAAGCACTGCAAGCGCCAGCTCGAGGACGTCGAGCGCGCGATGGAGCGCGACTTCTTCATGACCCCTGAGCAGGCGAAGGACTGGGGCCTGGTCGACCTGATCGTCGAGAAGAATCCACACTCGATGCAGGTCACGCATTGAAAGTTGTCGTCCTCGGCGGGACTCGCTTAAACCGTATGAGGGAAAACCGGCGGTTTTCCCTCATCGCGCATGCGGCGTCGCCGCAGGCGCTGCTCCCATTCCAAGGGGGGGAATTTCCTGAAAAGGCAGGCGACTTCGCAACGTCCCTGGTGCGGAGGCATAAGTGACGGCCGGAGTAAATCCGGCCTACTCAGCGACGCTGGTCAGGTGTCGGCATTGAAAGTTGTCGTCCTCGGCGGGACTCGCTTCATCGGTCGCGCCATCGTGGAAGAGCTCGCGGGCTCCGGCCACCAGGTGCTGGTCGCGCATCGCGGCAATCTCGAACCTCCCGAGATGCCGAAGGTGCAGCACCTTCACGCCGACCGCATGGACCTGGGCGCCCACCGCAAGGAGATCGCCGACTTCCAGCCGGACGCGGCCGTCGACTGCCGGGCTCTCACGCGCACCGACAGCGAGACTGTGATCGCAGCGCTGCCGAAGGGTCTCCGCCTCGTGGTCATCTCGAGCATCGACGTGTACCGCGCGTTCGGCGCGCTCAACGAAGACCGCGAAACCGACCCCGTTCCTCTCGACGAGGAGTCACCGGTGCGGCCGAACCGATACCCATATCGCGACCTGCGGCCCGACATGCACGACTACGACAAGCTGGACGTCGAGGAGGTATACCTGGTCCACGGCGGAACCTCGGTGCGGCTCCCGATGGTCTATGGCGAGCACGACTACCAGCTGCGCGAGGACTTCCTCCTGCGCCGCATCCGGGCAGGCCGAACGCGGATCCCCTTCGGAGCGGGCACGTGGCTCGCCGCCCGCGGGTATGTCAGGGACATCGCTCTTGGCGTGCACCTTGCGCTCAAGACGCCGGCGTCGGCGGGCCACGTGCTGAACCTGTGCGAGGACCGCACCTACTCGATGGGGATGTGGTCGCGCATGATCCTCGACGCGGCCGGCTCGACAGTGGAGCTCGTTCGGGTTCCCGACGAGGATCTACCCGAAGACCTGAAGCCCACCGGCTCGATGACGCAGCACATCGTCGTCAGCGCCCAGAAGGCTCGCGCGATGCTCGGATGGACGACGTCTGATCCGGAACAGACGCTGAGGACCACGGTTCGCTGGCACCTCGACAATCCGCCGCCCGATGCAGACCTGGACTTCAGCGCGGACGACAGGGCGCTCAACTCCCGCTGACAATCAGCGGCGGGCATCGGACTAAGCTTCGCCGAGCATGACCCGCCGCTACCGGCCATTCGACCCCTTCGAGCGGGGGGGCCCGTTCGAGGGTGCGCGTGAGATACGGATCCCGCGGCCACCACGCCGGTTCTGGATCGGAGCCGGGCTGTTCGGCGTCGCGGTCCTCGTCTTCATCTTCGCCAGCCCGATCGTGTGGTTCTTCACGGAGTTGCAGTGGTACGACGCGCTGGGTTACAGAGACGTTTTCACCACGCGCATATGGCTGCAGACCGTCCTCATCGTCGGAAGCTTCGTGATCTCGTTCGCGTACCTGGCCGCGAACGTCCTCATCGGGCTGCGGGCTCGCGCGGGGCCCAACCTGCGAGCGGTGGGGATCAAGCGCTCCAGCATCCGGAGCGCGGTAGGCACCATCGCGCTGATCGGGTCCGCGCTGGTCGCGCTGGTGCTGTCGGGCGGGGCGGGGACCCAGTGGCAGACGCTGGCGCTCTTCCAGCACTCGTCCCCGACCGGCGTGACCGATCCGGTTCTGGGACAGGACGTGTCGTTCTACCTGCTGACGCTGCCGTTTCTGCACGCGGTGGCCGGCTGGGCCCTTGGCCTGGGCTTCATGGCCACGCTCGTGGTCGGGATCCTCTACGCCTGGCGCGGAGACACGTTCGACCTCAACCTGAGCCCTCGCGCCATCGCGCACATCTCGGTGCTGCTCGGCATCTTTGCGCTGTCCCTCACGGCGTGGACCTGGCTCGGGCGCTACGACCTGCTGTCCGCAAACAACAGCACCGTGGTGTGGGGTGCCGATTACACGGACGTCAACGCGAGGCTCCCCCTGTACACGTTCCAGGCCGGCGCGGGCCTCGTCCTCGTCGGGGCGTTGATCGTCAACGCATGGCTGCGTAGGCGGTGGCTTCCGATCGCCGCGGCCGGCGTATGGGTCGCGATGCTCCTGGTCGGCCAGGTCTACCCGGCCATCGTGCAGAACTTCTTCGTCACGCCGAGCGCCCAGTCGTACGAGCTTCCCTACATCCAGCGGCAGATGGCCGGCACGCGTGCCGCATACGGGCTCTCGAACGTGACCGTCAGCAACTTCACGGGAGATCAGCCGCTGACGCTCCAGGACGTTCAGAACGACCAGGTCACCGTGAACAACCTGCGACTTTGGGACTACGCGCCCCTTAAGCAGACGTATGAGCAGCTCCAGACCATCCGGACCTACTACACCTTCAACGACATCGACATCGACCGCTACCTGATCGGCGGCCAGTACCAACAGCTGGAGATCAGCGCCCGCGAGTTCGACTTCAGCAGGCTCCCAGCGTCGGCGCAACAGTGGGTCAACGAACACCTCGTCTACACGCACGGGTACGGAGTGGCCGGCAGCCCGGTGAACGCGGTGGTCGGCGAAGGCCTGCCGGACTACGTGGTCGGGAACATTCCTCCGACCGGCACGCTGGCGGTGACGCAACCGGCGATCTACTTCGGCGAGCTGACCAACACTTATGCGCTCGCCGACTCCAACACCAAGGAGTTCGACTTTCCGTCAGGCAGCCAGGACCAGTTCACCACTTACACGGGCACCCACGGCGTGAAGATGAGCGAGCTCAACAAGGCGCTGTGGTCGCTGAAGCTCGGTGACCTCAACCTCCTAGTCTCGAGCCAGGTCACCGCCCAGACCCAGATGCTGTACCGGCGCAACATCATCGATCGCGTCAGCGAGATAGCGCCGTTCTTGACTTTTGACCAGGACCCTTACATGGTCGTCGTCGACGGCAAGATCTATTGGATCGTCGACGCGTACACGACAGGCGTGACCTACCCGTACTCGCAGAGGACCACGTTCCAGCCGACCAGCAACAACGCGGCGGACATCAACTACGTCCGCAACTCGGTGAAGGTCGTGATCGACGCCTACGAAGGCACCGTCGACTTCTACATCATCGACCCGAAGGACCCGATCATCCGCGCGTACGCGGCGACGTTTCCGACGATGTTCAAGCCGATCGGCGCCATGCCCGCGGGGCTGCAGGCTCACCTGAGGGTCCCCGAAGACCTCTTCAACACCCAGGTCGAGATTTACGCCACGTACCACATCTCCGACCCGAAGGTGTTCTTCTCCCGGGAGGACGTCTGGGACGTCCCCACCGCCCAATCGGCTCCCGGTGGCGCGGCCACGCCCGTCCAGCCTTATTACGTCCTCTTCCGCCTGCCGGGACAGCAGAAGCCTGAGTTCCTGCTGATCATGCCCTTCACGCCTCACGGAAAGGACAACCTCGTGTCCTGGCTGGCGGCTCGAAGTGACGCTCCGAACTATGGCCAATACGTGTCTTACGTGCTGCCCAAGGACAAGGTGATCTTCGGTCCGCAGCAGGTGGCCAACCGCATCAACGAGAACACCCAGATCTCGAGCGACTTCACGCTTTTCCATCAAGCCGGCTCGCAAGTTCAGCAAGGCAACCTGCTCGTGGTGCCGATCGGGAACTCGTTCCTGTATTTCGAGCCGATCTACCTGACGGCGAACCAGGCGTCGAGCCTGCCGGAGCTGAAGAGGGTCATCCTGGCCGACCAGACCCAGGTCGTCTACACCAACACGCTGCAGGAGGCGATCGACCTGCTCGTCGGCACGTCTACCACGCCGCCGCCTAACAACACTCCGCCGCCGGTGATCACGCCGGCGCTCGTAGCGCAGATCGCGGACCTGGTCACGCAGGCCAACACCCATTACGCGGCCGCTTATGCGGCGCTCAAAGCGGGCGACCTGACGACCTTCGCCAGCGAGATGACCCAGGTCGGCAAGATCCTGCAGCAGCTCCAGACGCTCACCGGGAGCACCCAGGCTGCAACCACACCCTCGCCAACCCCGAAGGCGAGCCCCACGCCTTAAGTCTTTCCTTGCGCGCCAGGCGCGAGGAGGACGCGCTAGCGCGACTGACTGCTCGCTACCCCGTGCGCAGCGGGACGAACATCACAGGGAACAGCGATCGAAAGCTCACCTCACCGCCGCGCTTCACGTACAGGCGGAGGTCCTGAGGGGCGCCCTCGGAAGTCGCCACCGGGATCACCATGCGGCCTCCCTCCGCAAGCTGTTCCACCAGCGCGGGCGGGACCTCTCGCGCGGCGCAGGCGACCAGGATGATGCCGTAGGGCGCTGACGCGGGCCAGCCGAGGCTGCCGTCCGCGACTGCGACCTCCACGTTGGTGAAACCCATCCTCGAGAGCGTCCCCGACGCGCGCTCGGCAAGGGCCGGCTCACGCTCGACGGTGATGACCTTGCGGCACAACCGGCTCAGCACCGCCGCCTGGTAGCCGGATCCGGCGCCGACCTCGAGGGCGCTGTCGTCCGGCTCAGGCGCGACCGCCTGCGTCATCAGGGCGACCACCAGCGGCTGCGAGATCGTCTGGCCACAGTCGATCGCAAGCGCGCGGTCCTCGTACGCGTGACGCCGCAACCGCGGCGAGAGGAACTCCTCACGCGGGATGGAGCCCATCACCTCGAGCACGCGCTCGTCTGTCACACCATGGGGCCGGAGCTGCTCGGCGACCATCCTCCGCGACGGCGTGTCCATCGACTCCGAGCGTACAATTTCGCCGTTTCCTTGGCGTCGTCCGCTCCCAACAACGTCCCACAGAAATGGCGCCGCCCCGTAAGGCAGCGCTCGCGCCTGGTCCGGCGCAGCGGTCCGGCCCACGCGCGCGTCGAGTTCGCCCATCCGTCGGAGCAGGAATTCGCGCGGTTTCTCGACTACTACCGGATCCGATGGGTTTACGAGCCGGTCTCCTTCCCGATCGCTTGGGAAGACACGCGCGTCGCCGAGATGTTCACGCCCGACTTCTATCTGCCCGAGCACGACATGTACATCGAGCTCACGACGATGAAGCAATCGCTGGTGACACCCAAGAACCGCAAGCTCCGGATGCTCCGCGAGCTCTACCCGGAGCTCAACGTCCGCCTTCTCTACCGCAAGGACTACCAGCAGCTGCTGGCCAAGGCCGGGTACGGGGCGGTCGAGGTGCAGAACCTGCGCAAGCAGGACATCGGCGACATCATCATCTCGCCCGTCGAGCTCGAGACTCGCGTGCGGGCGTTGGCCCGGAAGATTTCACGTGATTACCGCGGCGAAACGCTGGTGCTGGTGGGCGTGCTCAAGGGCGTGACCTTCTTCCTGGCCGACCTGGCGCGAGGGATCAAGGTGCCGTTCGTGATCGACTACCTCGACCTGCGCCGCTATGCGGGCGCGCAGCCGCACGACCGCGTCCGCATCGCGCGGGACATCGACTATCCGATCGCCGGGCACCACGTCCTCCTTGTCGACGACATCGTCAACACCGGGCTGACGCTCGATTACGTGCTTTCGGAGCTGCGGTCTCGAGGTGCAGCTTCCATCGAGGTGGTAACGCTGCTCGACCGTCCGCTGCGACGCCTAGTGAAAGTTCCGATCCGCTATGTCGGCTTCCAGATCCCCAACGACTACGTGGTCGGTTACGGACTCGACTACCGCGAGCTCTACCGCAACCTCCCTTTTATCTGCACGCTTCGCGCGAGCGTCTACGACATCGCGACCGCCACCGCGCTGACGGGAAGGCCGACGGACCCCGTCGGGAGCACCGAGGCGTAGAAACCGGGGCGCGCCTCCAGCGGCTTCTCTCCTGGATGGCGCTCCAGGACTTCACGTTCCTGGTCGACAGCGGCCTTTTGCGAAAGGTGGAGCGGATCGTCGTCGAGGGCCACCGCCAGCTGTACGCGGCACAGAGAAGACCCTGGTCGAGACCCGATGCGTACCGCTGGCTCCGCTACGAGGACCCGGCGCCGGTGACACGCCTGGCGGAGGGCGTCAGAAGACTTCGGCGGAGGGGTGCGAAATTCGACGCGAAGGCTGTGGAGAAAGCCTGCGCAGAGGCCTCAAGAACGGGCTTTTTGAATTGAGCCGAGGGTGTGCACGGGCTGTGGAAAACAAATGCCCCAAGCGACCTTCCTGTTTACCCTGAAGTCCCCTATGCGTTTTTCGGTTTCCATCCCGGGTTGCCCCGGACCTTCCACCTACTCGACGTTCGGTATCCTCAGGTTTACCGTACTCAGCCGCTTGGGGCGTTGCGAAAGTTAACAGGCGGTTATGAGCACGTCAACGCAAAAAAATATCGGGCTGCC
>DAIPXW010000051.1:0-9529 GCA_036783075.1 Candidatus Dormiibacterota bacterium
GGAGCCGGTGGTCCCGGAGGAGACGCTGGTCGCCGGGAAGGCGCCGCACACGGGGCGGACGATCCGGCTGCGAGGTCTGTCCAGGAGGTGATCCCCGGTCTGGCTGGGGCCTCGGGCGCGGAACAGGCCGCATCGCTGGTTCACCTGCTGGGCCGGCTGGAGCTGGTGGCGGACCGCGTGCGCGCCGCGGTCGAACAGCGGCGTTCGACGGATCCCGATCCGCTGGACCGATTCCGAGGCCTGCACATTTCTGCTGCCCAGGTCGACAGCCTGCTCACGAGGACGCGCGCCCCGCTGGCTCCTGACGACGCCTACGCTGCGCGTCTGGCCGGCGTTGAAGGTCAAGCTGACCAGGCGGAAAGCGAGGGTAAGGAGCTGCGTCTCAGGCGACTCGCTCGCGCGTACGACCTCGACGACCTCGACGTCGAGCTGCTCCTGATCGCGCTCGCGCCCGACCTGGACGATCGATTCGAGCGACTGTACGGCTACTTGCACGACGACGTTTCGCGCCGCCGCGCGAGCATCGGCCTCTGGCTCGAGCTGTGCGGCCTGGAGCCGGCGAGCTCGGTAGCGTGGCAGCGCCTGTCACCTGGTGGTTCCACCCTTCACACCCGATTGGTCCTGGTCGAGGACCCGGATCGGCCTTTTCTCACGCGTTCAATTCGGGTGCCGGAGAGGGTTACCGCTTTTCTACTTGGCGACGACACACCAGATGGCCAGCTTGCCAATCTCATCTACGAGTGCCGGCCGGCCTTGCGCAGCGAGTCGACTGTCCTCGCACGATGGCTTGCGGATCGCCTTCCGCTTGCATACGTGCGCGAGCGCGCGGGTGCGGCGGGGGCGCCGCTGGCGGCCGCGGCCGCGGAAGCGGCAGGACGCAAAGCGCTGGCGATCGACTTGCGGCGCCTTCGATCGGACGAAGATGCCCAGGCCATCGCGTCCGTGCTCGCACGAGAGGCGCGGCTCGCGGGCGCTGTGGTCGTAGCCGGCCCCCTGGAGGCCATTGCACTGCGTGGGCTCGCCACGATTCAGGCCTTCTCCGAGATGCCGTGCACGACAATCCTCGTCGGCTCAGGTAATTGGGATCCAGTCTGGTCGCGGGCAGTGCCCTTCCATTGCGAGGCCACCCCTGCACATGCGGACGAGCGCGCTGAGCTATGGCGCGCCGGGGTCAACGGGGAAAAGTTGCCAGGACTCGATCCGGCGGCTGCCACTGTCCAGTTCCGCCTGACATCAGACCAGGTCGAACGCGCGGCGTATGCCGCTCGGGCTCAAGCCCGCGCGGCGGGGAGGGCGGTCGACGCCGCCGATCTGCGCGCCGGTGCCCGCGCGCAAAACGCGGCGGGTCTGGAGAAGCTGGCGCGGCGGATCGAGCCGGCCGTCGGTTTTGCGGACCTGGTTCTGCCGGACGACGTTCTCGACCAGTTGCGCGAGCTGACAATTCGCGCACGTCAGAAGGGGCGCGTGCTCGACGAGTGGCAGATGGCCGGGGCCGCATCAAGGAGGCGGGGATTGACGGCACTTTTTGCCGGCGCTTCCGGAACTGGCAAGACGATGGCAGCCGAGGTCGTGGCCGGCGACATGGGGCTGGACCTGTACGTGGTCGACCTGGCGAGCGTCGTCGACAAATACGTCGGCGAGACGGAAAAGAACCTTGACCGGATCTTCGCTGAGGCAGAGAACGTCAACGGGGTGCTGCTCTTCGACGAAGCGGACGCGCTTTTCGGCAAGCGCTCGGAAGTGAGCGACGCGCACGACCGCTACGCCAACGTGGAGGTAGCGTATCTCCTCCAGCGCATGGAGCTGTTCGACGGAACAGCGATCCTCGCGACCAATTTGCGCTCCAACCTCGACGAGGCTTTTGCTCGGCGCCTCGACAGCCTCATCGATTTCCCCGAGCCGGAAGAGCCAGACCGCAAAAAGCTATGGGACCGCTGCCTGGGGACGCGCGCTCCCCGAGATCCCGACGTCGATCTCGACTTCCTCGCCCGCGCCTTCAAGCTTTCAGGCGGCAACATCCGGAACATCGTTGTGGCCGCGGCGTATGCGGCGGCTGAGTCCGACCGATCCATCTCGATGGGACATCTTGTCCGCGCCACGCAGGGCGAGTACCGAAAGCTGGGTCGCATGGTCGTGGAATCGGAGTTTGGCTCCTACTACCAGGCGCTGCTCGAGTCGAGGTGCTGAACTGCCCGAGCACGACCAGCCAAAGGCAACCTCAGGCGGCCATAAAGAGGCCAAGGTCGCGTCTCAAAAAAGGTCGGTGCCGCCGAGCCAGGATCTGACGGGTGCGATCGGAATGCTGTACCTGCAGCGAACGGCGGGCAACGGCGCGGTTGGCGCGCTGTTGGCCGGAATGGATTCGAGCCGGCCGGTTCCAACTCTGCCTCGCAACGGAGATACGACGTGGGTCACCGCTGCGCTACCCGCAGTCCAGCGCCAGGTCGGAGACGCGGCAACGGCCACGGGCACCGATACCGGGGCCGCCAATGCCGTATGGAACGCGCCACTTGATTTGGGACCGATCCCTGACGCGATGGCCGCGCGAACTGGGATTGATCAGCTGCTACAGGAAATTGCCGGGTTTGCCCAGACGGGAATCGACGAAGTCACCACCGGTTACAACAAAACACAGCAGGACTTGACAAGTGCGAAGGACGCGATTGCTCCCAGCGGTCCGCTGCAGCAGTCGGACGCCGACACTCTCAACGCTCTAACGGGCCCGTTCAACTTCTTCTATCAAGGCTCCACCGCCCTGGTCAAGAACAAGCTCATCGCCTCGTTGAAACAGGTTCAGCCGCTGGATGCGCAGACTGATGACATCAAAGGGGAGCTCGACGACGCTCTTCATGAGGTCTATGTCAAGCCGGAGAAGGACAAGCTCGAGGACCTCAAGAACGCACTCGAACAGGTGAAGGGTCTCGCAGAGAAGGGCAAGAAGGCCGCTGACTGGGCCACCGGAGCTGCCTCTGATCTCGAGACAGCGATAAAGATCTTCGAGGTGGGCGAAAAGCTCGAGAAGACCGCCGACTTCATCGGGAATATAACGACCGCGATCGACGCCGGGAAGGGTCTGTTCACGATCGTCCAGAACCAGTACGGGGAGGACAAGGGCGGCGACCTGGGCACCATCGATTCGCTCGAGGCGGGCCTTGACCTGACAACGATGGCCGGCAAATCGTTCATCGAAGCTGTGCCACTCTTCGGCCAGTACTGGAACGACTACGTGGTCCCGACCGCCAAGCTGTGCATGGCGCAGGCTCGCCATGTCATCGCGATCAAAGACCAGATCAACCTCGCGCGAATGAACCAGCTCGTCCAGTGGACCCCGACTCCCGATGGGGGGTGGGAGCTCTCACCCGATCCACCAGAGCTGGAGCCGACTGTCTACGACTCGCTGGAAGGCAAGAGACCCGTGTTCGAGTACCTGTATCTGACCAGGGTCGGGAATCAGCCAGGTATGAATGACGATGTTGAGAACTACTTCATCACGAACCGCCAGAAGCTGGGTTGGGGTGAGTCCGACGGAATCGAAACCACTAAGGTCTGGTACAAGCCATGGACCTGGTTTCAGAAGAACAGGGCACCCCAGCTGCCTGAGTGGATCGCCGCCCACATGGAGAACGTGTGGGCTTCGCTTTACGGCCACTCCGGCATGTTCCACTGATGACGGCCGGCTCTATTCACCAGGCGAGCTCAGCCCGAAGGGCCGGCATTCCTATCCAGACTTCTCCGCGTTCAGCGCCATATCCATCGCCATCCTGAACGGCGTGGGCAGGACCCCGCCTGAGAGCCGCTTCATCACGTAGTGGTATTCCCAGTAGGCCTGCGTCATGTCCGCGCGGAGCTGAGGACGGATCTCCTCTTGGGCCTTGGTTGTAAGTGCGAGGGTACTGCTCTCCAGGTCTTTTGCAGCCGCCATCACAGCCAGGTTCGGATACGGAACGTTGGCGGGCATCTTCTTCACGCCCTCCTCAACCCACTTCATTCCGTGAAGGTGCCCGTTCCATTCGTCGTCGTCGCGCTCGCCACGGAACTCCCCGGTTGCTTCGGCCACGAAGCCCCGAACAAATGAGTTCATTCGCCTGATGCCTGTGTTGATCAGCTCTGCCTCTTTGTCTCCGTCGTTCAGCGTCAACAGGAACACTCCAATCGTGACGAGCCCGCCCAGCACCAGCCCGCCAGTTCCCAGCAAAGCCTCAACAGCTGTCTCACCAAACTGTCGGGCCATCCACTTGCCAAAATTCGACCAGTTAGGACCAAACTCGAGGCGCAGTTTGACGGTCGGTGTGACGGTGGCTTTGCCGCCGCCTGATGTGTACTCGTAGCTCGCAAGCTCGACGTCGGCGCCGACATCGGCTGTCAGGACTTTCACGTCGCCCTCGTCCCACTCGCCTTTGACGAGCGCGAGCTCCGCAGTCGGCTTGATGTCATGCCCCTCGAGCGAGGCCTCAAAGGCCACCTTCGCTTCCTTCTCGTTGGCCTCTCCCCCGAGCTTCGCCGCAGGATGGAAGCTGCTCAGAATCCCGGGCAGCCTCGTGTCCTCCCAGTCGTGCTTGAGCTCGGCGTCCACGCCTACGCCACCACCACCCCCCGATGAGGTACCCCCAGCACGAAGCTGAGTCGCCGACTCGGGGTTCTTGCGGTTCTTTGTCGCAAGGGTGGTGAGATTTCCACCGTCCTCGCCGCCCTTCGCGTCGCCCGCCACGGCGACCTTGAGCTCAACTGTTCCATGGGGGACGATATCGACAAACTCCGTTTCGAGCTTGCCTACTTTGATGTCCTTCGACTTGATGGTGTAGGTGGCCCCGCCACCGGCTCCGGAGTCGGATTCCGAGCCACCTCCGACGGAACCTTCCTTCGGCTCCTGCCGCTGCACCGCAAGTCGCGACTGATTGGCCGATTCGCCGAGCTCATGCCTCTGGATCATCTCGTCCACTGCACGATTCCCGATGGATCCCTGGAGGTCCCGGATCAGGTCGGGCCCCGTCGTCTTGTTGCGGCCGGCCGACCTGGCATTTTTCGAAGGAGCGTTTTGCGTCGAGCGCTGAGACGTGCGCTGGGCCGAGGGCCGGCTACGCTTTAGTTTCGTCTTCCTTCTCCTCATCACCGGCGGCGGCTTCCCGCTGGGCCGCCAAGGACTGCACCTCTTCTTCCTTTTCTTCCTCACCGCCGGCGCCCGCGCGCTGGGCGGCCAGCGATTGGACCTCTTCTTCCTCTTCCCCGCCCTTTGCCGCGCGCTGCGCGGTGGCTGTCGTGGGAGACGTTGCTTCGGCCGACACAGTCGCTGTCGGGTCGCTCATCATCCGGTCCGCGGTGCGTTCCGCTGCCTGCTCGAACCGGTCGCTCGGGTCGCTCACCTTTATGCCACCCGGGGCCTCGGTTCCCTCGACCGGTCCAGATCTCTGCTGGACGACGTGGGTCAGTTCGTGGGCGATCACTCGCTGCCCTGTCGCTGTGTCCGGTTGATACTTGCCGCCCCCGAAGACGAGGTCATTGCCGACCGTGTACGCCTGCGCGTTGATCGAGCGAGCCGATTGGTCGGCCCTGCCCCCCGTGTGAACGCGCACGTCCGAGAAATCCTGGCCGAGCCGCGACTCCATATAACCCTTCGTCTTGCCGTCGAGCGGCTCGCCGACTTCCGACTGGACCACGTCGCGAACAGGCGATTGCTCTTGTTCGCTCAGCATCGAACCTACGCTCGAGTTGCCCGCCAATCGCTGCAGGTTCCGCACGGTTTGAGAGCTGATCGCGTCCTTGCGGCCCGCCACAGCGGCCTGGACCATCTCTGGATCGGCGCTATCGACATCGCGGCTGACCGCCAGGTGATGCGTCGGGAGTTGACCGGGTTCGGTTTCGTGGATGTGCATGCGAGAACCTCCGTCGGGCCGGAACTTACGTGCGAATCACAACGCAAGCGGGCCCGGGAGTCAATGGCCACCGGCGCAGTTGTGCAGGTACTTTCGGCTGCCCGATCGGGCAGCGAGGACGACCCCAACGTCTGCCGAAAGGGGACGGCTCGTCGCTCAAGACGCCTGCGAAACTGAACGAAGAATGGCGGAGTTCGCTCACGCTGAGTCGCAGGAAGTCCAGATGCTGAGCTCTTCGAGGCGGCGCCGCGAGGAGCAGGAGACGCAGGGCCTCATGAGACTGCAAAGGCTGGCCGGCAACGCGGCCGTGAGCCTCCTCGTCCAGCGCCAGGACGACCCCGCCGCTCCGGCTCCCACGGACGCATCCGCTCCGGGCGGCGGCGGCGCCGCGCCCGCCGCAGCCGCCGCTCCGACGGAAATGCAGCAGCAAGCGATCTTCAAGTCCGGATCGATCAACATCACCATGCAGGGCGGCAAGGTACTCGACGCCAACGCCCAGATCGGGGGCTCCGGAGGCCAGACCGGCTAGATCAGACCCTGTTTCAGCGCGTACGCCACGGCGTGGGTCCGGTTGCGGAGGTTCAGGCGGCTCGTCACGTCGTGGACGATGTTCTTCACCGTCCGCTCGGACAGGAACAGCTGCCGCCCCACGTCCGCGGTACCAAGGCCCTCCGCCAGCAGCTTCAGCACCTTGACCTCCCGCTCGGTCAGGCCGGCAAAGCCGATCCCGCGCGGGTTCAGGACCTGCCGCTGCAGGCGGCCGACCTGGCCCAGAAGCCTTCCCAGCAGGTCCGGAGGCAGCGCCCCGTCGCCGTTCGCCGCCGTGCGGATCGTCTCCAGAAGGTTGGGCGCCGTCGACTGGCTCCGGCGCAAAAAGCCGGTCGCGCCCGCCTCCACGGCCGCCAGCAGGCCGCCATCCTCCACCCGCGTTGCGATCACGACAACCCGCTCGAGCCCTCGATGCTTGAGCGACTTGATCTGCCGGGCGGCCTCTTCGTCGACCTCGTCGACGACCACGAGGGCGACGACGCTCTGGTGCAGGTTTCGCTCGTCGACCAGCGCCACCCCGTGCCCGCGCAGCTGGCTTGCGATGCCGTCGCGCGAGACCGGGTCGCAGGCGGTGACGAAAACCTCGATCCTTTCGCGTACCTCATACGAGCTCGCGATCATCTTTCCCCTCCTTCAAAAGGATTCCGCGGGGCAAGGCTACGTGGGCTGACTTTCCGGGCACTCAACGTGGACTCAACGGGCAATCTTTTTGCCTGAAGACCGGCTCGACCAAGCCATGAGTCGTGATAGGTTTCGCGCGGGAGCTGGGCCTGTTAAGTTTCATTACCCGCTTGCCGGTGTGGGCGCTGGGCGTAATCGCTGCCGTCGTGCTGGGAGCGATTGGGACCGTCGGTTACTTCGCCTATAAATCCCCGCACGTCACCGTGACGACCGCGGCCCAGGGCTGCACGAACAACAACACCACCAAGCTGGCCACCCTCTTCAGCGACGACGTGAACACCATGATCCGGCTGAGCAATCCGGACCTCACCGACATGCACATCCTCCGCACCGAGCCTGCCAACGTCCTTCCCGGCATGTTCCAGGCCCTCGTCTCCCTGTCCGGTGACGGCGCGCGGATCGCGTACGTGACCGCGTCCGACGAGATCCTGGACAGCGCCAAGATCGAGTACATCGACGTTGCGAATCCGAGCGTGGCCGCGGACATCGCCGACGTGCCGAGCGGGCTCTGGGTCGTCAAGCCGGCCTGGTCGCCCGATGGCAAGAAGCTGGCGTTCGTGAAGCTGAACGAGAGCGGCGGGCCGCCAGGGCAGTTCGAGCTCTGGGTGGCCGACACCACGACCCAGCCGGCGACCGCCGCGCTGCAGTCAGACCTCGTCGCAGACAACTTCACCAACGGCAACTCGGCCTCGATCTGCTGGACGGCCGACAACCGCGTGGTCCTGGTGCCCAACACGGTGACCCAGCTTCCCTCGCCGAGCCCAAGCCCCAAGACGGCGAGCCCGTCGCCCAGCGCGAGCCCTTCCACCGGATCGCCGTGCGGCGTTCCGATCATGAGCCAGCAGGACCCGGCATGGCGGACACTCGTCATGCAGGTCGGAGCTGACACGATCGGGGGCTACGGCTGCGCGCTGACATCCACCGCCATGCTGCTCAACTACTTCGGCGCGACGCTGACCCCGCCTCAGCTGAACACCTGCCTCGGCGGGGGTGCGGATCCGATCGCGTGGACGTCGGTCCCGCAGTGCACCAACGGCCTCGTCTCGGGCGGCGACCGCATCAGCTTCACGTGGACCGACCTCGACGCCCTGCTGGCCAGCGGGCGGCCAGCCATCGTCGGCATGCTCCGCGGGCTGACCGGCTCCCACTTCGTGGTCGTCACCTCCGGCGGCGGTGGCCTGGCGCAGAACTACCACATCACCGACCCCTGGGACGCCACGACCTACAAGACCCTCGGTTCTTACATCGACGCGGGCTACAACCCGACCTGGATCATCAGCTTCAGCGGCCCCGGCCACAACTGCGGGCGCCTGATCAAAGGCGGTACGCCATCGGTCACCGGCATCCAGGACGGCGGCGTGACCAAGGGCCCGGTGACCATCAACATCGTGCCGAACCTCAAGAACATCAAGGTCTTCCAGATTCTGCAGCTGTCGTCGGGCTCGATCATCCCCGACACCATCAACCAGCTTCTCAACCCGACGAAGCTGACCCCGGGCCAGACCATCAGCGACGAGGGGATCTACCAGGTGCTGCTGGTCACGCAGGCTCCGTCGAAGCCACCGGTGGTAGAGCTGTACCGGTTCACCATCGACAGGACCCCACCGTTGGTCGACCTCTCGCTCCTGAACCCGGTCAGCTCGGGCGCCGCGAATACGAGGCTGACCGCGTCGGGGGCGTCGTCGGATTCAGCGGCCGGCGCGATCGCGACCGCGACCTACCCCCTCATCGGCAAGCCCGGGATGGTCCGGATCAAGTCCAGCGACACCCTGAGCGGGGTCGAGAACACGACCTACAGCCTGGACGGGAGCGCCATCCGCCAGTACTCGTCCGACACGAGCTTCAACCCGGTGCTGGTCGTCCCGCAGAGCGGAAACCACGCCCTCACCATCCATTCCTTCGACGCGGCTGGGAACGAGCAGGACCTCACGAAGTACTTCACGGTCGCCGGGCCCGTCCCGCCCAGCCCGAAACCGTCCCCGACCCCACGGCCAACGCCGCCGAAGTGCAGCGCCCAGTTGTATATGGGGCCGTTCTCAGCTACTCCTAGTTCAATACCAGGTGGACCTCCACGGCATGTCACGCTCCAATGGCTGGCAAGCGGCGGCTGCGCGCCCTATCACGGCACGGTTGGGGGATCATACCCACTACCCGCGGGAGGGTTCCGGACCTGGACAGCAGTCTCGTTCTCTACGCTTTCGGGCAGCTACGTCGATACCGTACCTCAGGATTGCAATATGCCCAACAACGCCACCACGGTTACATACACCCTCACGCTAAAGGATTCTGTGGGCCATTCGGTCACTGCCACTCAAACGCTTCTTAAGTTCGTGGTCTGCCCGTAAGGCCCTCAGCGTTAGTGGCGCCAGGAGAAGTCGCGCGGCTGCGCCGTGCCCCACATTCGGCTCGTGTTCATCGACCGGTGATCG
>DAIPXW010000052.1:0-9482 GCA_036783075.1 Candidatus Dormiibacterota bacterium
CCTTGACCTCGTTGACGATCCGGTTGCTGATGCGGGCGAGGACCTCGTAAGGCACCCGCGCCCAGTCCGCGGTCATGGCGTCCTCGCTGGTCACCACGCGCACCGCGACCACATTGGCGTAAGTCCGGTAGTCGCCCATCACGCCCACCGTCTGGAGCGGCGTGAGCACGGCGAACGACTGCCAGACCTGCCGGTACAGGCCGTTGCGCTTGATCTCGTCGACGACGACCCAGTCGGCGTTGCGCAGGATCTCGAGCCGCTCCGCCGTCACCTCACCCAGGCAGCGGATCGCGAGGCCAGGACCCGGGAACGGCTGGCGGTAGACCATCTCCTCGGGCATGCCGAGCTCCAGCCCGACCGACCTCACCTCGTCCTTGAACAGGTAGCGCAGCGGCTCGATGAGCTGGAAACGGAGACCGGGAGGAAGGCCGCCGACGTTGTGGTGGGTCTTGATCTTGACGGCGGTCGAGGACACGTCTGGCGCGGTCGACTCGATCACGTCCGGGTACAGCGTGCCCTGCGCGAGGAAGTCGATGTGGCCGAGGCTCGTGGCCTCAGCCTCGAAGACCGTGATGAACTCTCTGCCGACGATGCGCCGCTTCTGCTCGGGGTCGATGACACCGTGCAGCGCCCCCAGAAACCGATCGGTGGCGTCGACGTAACGGATGTTCATGTCGAGGTTGCCGTGCATGACGGCCAGGACGCGCTCCGGCTCCTCCTTGCGCAGCAGCCCGTTGTTGACGAACACGCAGGTCAGCTGGTCGCCGACGGCACGGTGAACGAGGGTGGCGGCGACCGCCGAGTCCACGCCACCGGAGAGCGCGCAGATCACGCGGCCGCCCGCAACCTGAGCGCGGATGCTCTCGGTGGCTTCGGCGATGAACGAGCCGGCCGTCCATGAGGCATCGCACCGGCACACGCCGTAAAGGAAGTTGCGCAGCACCTCGCGGCCGCTCGGCGTGTGCACGACCTCGGGGTGGAACTGGATGCCGAAGATGCCCTGGCCGTTCGTGAACGCGGCGACCGGCGAGTTGCCGCTGGAGGCCAGGGAGTGGAACCCGGGCGGCAGCTCGCTCACGTGGTCGCCGTGGCTCATCCACACCGGCAGCTCGTCGCTGAGGCCCTGGAACAGGCCGTTGGGCTCCCGCACCGCGAGCAGCGCGGGCCCGTACTCCCGAGCGTGCCCAGGGTCCACCTTGCCGCCGAGGTGGTGCGCGATCAGCTGCATCCCGTAGCAGATGCCGAGCACCGGCACGCCTGCCCGCAAAGCCTCGGGGTCGACCTGCGGGGCGCCGGGCTCGTAGACGCTCGCCGGGCCACCGCTGAGGATCAGGCCCGCCGGGTCCCGCTTCTTCAGCTCGGACCACGGCGTCGTGCCCGGGACGAGCTCGCAGTACACGCTGGCCTCGCGGACGCGACGCGCGATCAGCTGGCTGAACTGCGAACCGAAATCGAGGACCAAGATCGTTTGGTGCTGACTTGTTTGGGGCGAGACACCCGCCTTTGACGCGGCTGGGCGGAGCCCGTCCGCGGCGCCCCGCGCGGCACTCTTGACTGCTTCGCGGTCCCGTGCGGCCGCAGCAGTCGTCGTCAGCTCAGCTCTTCCCCATGCCCACGTGCTGCGCTTGCTGGAACACCTTGCCCTCGGAGGTTATCGCCGGCGCGATGACCATCTCGACGTGCTGGAACTCCGGGATGTCGTGCGCGCCGCAAACGCCGAGGCACGAGCGCAGCGCACCCGCGAAGTTCTGCGTCCCGTCGTCGACCCGAGCGGGGCCGAGCAGGATCTCGCGGAGGGTGGCCTTCGTGCCGACGTGGATCCGCGTGCCGCGCGGGAGGTTGGGGTCCGGTGTGGCCATGCCCCAGTTGAAGCCTTTCGACGCGGCCTCCTCGGCCCCCGCGAGCGGGGTGCCGATCATCACCGCGTCAGCACCAGACGCAAAAGCCTTGCAGACGTCGGCCCCGATGCGCATGCCGCCGTCGGTTATGACCGCGACGCGCATGCCGCCCCGGCGCATGTGCTCGTCGCGGGCCGCGGCGACGTCTGCGGTCGCCGTCACCTGCGGGACACCAACGCCGAGCACGCCGCGAGTGGTGCACGCGGCGCCGGGTCCGACGCCGACCAGGATGCCCGCGATGCCTGTATCCATCAGCTCGAGCGCCGTCTCGTAGTGGACGCAGTTGCCGACGACGACGGGTATGTCGCAGGCGCGGACGAGCTGCTCGAAGGAAAGTTGATGGTAGGAGCGAGATGAGTGCCGCGCGGTGAGCACGGTGCCCTGCACGACGAGGACGTCGGCACCTGCCTTCTGCACGACTTCGGCCCGCTCCTCGGCTCGCGCAGGGATCGTCGAGACGACGCACGGAACGCCCGCCGCCTTGATCGCCTTGACACGGTCGATGATGAGCTGCGGCTTGACGGGCTCGCGGTAGACCTCCTTGAGGAGGGCGTTCACCTGCGACTTGTCGGCGTCCGCGATCCGCCTGATGATCGGCGCGGAATCCTCGTATCGGGTGTGCACGCCATCGAGGTTGAGGACCGCCACCCCTCCGAGCTTGCCCATCGCGATCGCGAAGTCGACGTCGACCACCCCATCCATGGCGGAGCCCCAGATCGGGATCGGCAGCTTGAACGTCTCACCCATCGAGAAAGAGATGTCCACCTCTTCGGGGTTGAGCGTCACGCCACCCGGCACGAGTGCGACCTCGTCGAACCCGTAAGAGCGGCGCGCCCACCGCCCGATCCCTATCTCCAGGCCAGACTGCTCCCCGGGTATCGCTCCGCGGGTTTCGAGCCGGCTCTGATTCAGGGTGTGTTTACTCCAATGGTGGCGGGGTTCGCCGATTATACGCAAAGCCGGGACTGCATATGGATCGACGCGACATCTCGACGACATGAAACCAGCTTGGCACGGTTGGCCGGGGTCCCCCCCGGCCAAGGCTTTGTCCTCAAATCACGACGCGCGGCATGGAGTTCTTCTGGATAAATCCCATCGATATTCCGGAATGGGAGCAGCCGCGCCGGCAAAGCCGGCCCGGCGATGCGGGAAAACCATTTGGGTTTTCCCGCATATCTGTGCGCAAAGCCGGGAGCGCATATTCTTTTCGCGATGTATCGGACTCTCGAGTATCTCCGAGGAATCTCGGATGACGACGTGAAAAGGCTGCGGTCGCGCGGCATCCTGCACACGAACCAGCTCCTTCACCGCACGTCGCTCGGCATCGACCGCGAGCGGTTGTCGAAGAAGACGGGGATCAGCCCTGAGCGCCTGCTCGAGTTCGTCAATCAGTGCACCCTGCTCGAGGTCTCAGGCATGACCCGGTTCCTGCCCGTCATCCGTCGCCTCGGGATCCATTCGATGAAGGACCTCCGGGCCCAGGATGCCGCCGCCCTGCACGGAAAGATGGTCGGCGCAATCGGGCTGGCGGGCGCGCCAAGCCTCTCCGACGTCCAGTACTGGATCAGCCAGGCCACCGCGCTCGACATCGTGGAAGAGCCCGAGACGAAGCCGCCGCTCGAAGTTGTGACCTGACGCTCTAATCCCAGCCCGTGCGCTGTTGAAGCCATCTGAGCGCGTGGATGCCCTGCGCCGCCTGGAAAGCGCGCACGGTGGGTATGCCCGGCGGCGGCGGGTCGAGAGCGTGCACCACGAAGTAGCCCGCGACGCTGCATACCACGGCATCGATGGCCTGTTCCGACACCCCGCCCAAATCGAAACGATTTAGAAAGGCGTCGGGATCCGGACCTCCCTGCATCACGACGCTGGGGGCCATAGCCACCCAGTCCACGAACGGCGCGCCGATGCGTGCCGACGGCCAATCCAGGACGAAGACGCGATCGCCGGCAATGAGCAGGTTGTCGGCCCGCGAGTCGAAATGGAGCAGCGTTTGGCCGGCGGCGGCGGCGGGCGCACGGGCCTCGAGGTCGGCGAGGCGCGCGAGGTGCTTCAGCGACCAGGGGTCGAGCTTCCGCTCGCCGCGGTTCAGCGCGACGCGCCAGCCGTTGACGCCGCGCTCCAACGCCCGGGACGCCGTCGCGTCGGTGTCGATCGGCGACGGCGTCAGGTCCGCAGCCATCTTCTGCAGGGTGGCAACGACGAGGGTGAGATCCGCCTCAGTCCACGGGTCGCCCGGGTGCCGGCCGTCCACGTCATCGAACGCGAGGGCCACCCAGCCTGCTTCGTCGTGGATCCACTGGAGGCGTGGCACCGGAGCGGACGCCGGCAGCGCCGACACGATCTCGGCCTCACGTCGATGCATCTCCGGGGTCTCCGGGTTGGCCGCCTCGCTCACCGCCTTCACGAACACGCGCCGGCCGTCAGCAAGGCGCAACCGCGCCGCCAGGCCCGGTGAGAACCCACCAGGCTGCGTGGTCGCTTCGACAACCTTCGAGCCCAGGCGGTGCTCGATCGCCCCGCGCACGGACGGCGGCAGGTGTTCCCAGTCCACGCGGACGCCGCGCGCCGGAACCGGGTTAGAGAAAGGCCCCCCGGCGCAGCTTCAGGTTGTCGTAAATGCCTTCCTGGATCGTGTCGCGCACCTGGTCGGCCAGCGCCATCACAAGGTTCTGGTCGTCGGCCGCCTCGGGCGGATGGACCTCTACGTGGATCGCGGGGTGGAACTGGATCCGCCACTTGCTGGGCAGCGGGATCATGCCGAGCGGTCCAAACCACGGCCAGAATGGCGTGACCGGGAAATAGGGAAGGCCGAAGAACTTGGCCAGGGGCCCGAGGTCTCCGATCATCGGGTAGATCTCCTCGGAGCCGACGACCGAGACCGGGATGATCGGCGCGTGTGACCGGATCGCCGTCGCGACAAAGCCCCCGCGACCGAAACGTCTCAAGCGGTAGCGGTCCTTGAAGTTCTTGCCCGTGCCCCGGACCCCTTCCGGAAAGACGAGGACCAGCTCGTCGCGCTCGAGCAGCCTGCGCGTGTCGTCCGGGTGCCCGACCGTCTGCCCGGTGCGGCGCAAGAACCAACTCAGAAAAGGAGCTCCCATGAACAGGCTCGCGACCAGGGCCCGCACGTGACGCGGGTGCGGGTGCTCGGCGAAGACGGCCGTCTTGATCATGGTCCCGTCCCACGGCAGAACGCCCGCGTGGTTCGAGACGAGGAGGGCGCGTCCGGCGGCCGGCACGTTCTCGACGCCCGTCGTCTCGACCCGCCAGTAGTCGTGGTAGAGAACCATGAACGCCGTCAGGAAGGACTCGGTCCATTGCGGGTCGAACCCGAAGTCGTCGACCGCGTAGTTGGGCCCGCGACGCGCCAGCTCCCTCTGGTTGTAGAGGAACTGGACCACCCCCATCACGCGGTTGAGGTCGATCACGTCCCGGCCCGTCAGCCGCCGCAGGCGGGTCGACAGCTCGCTCAAGCCCTGGAGGGCGTACACAGGTGCCCGGCGCTGCAGGCGGCGCACCGGCCTGGGGAGGCGCAAGCCAGGTCGCGCCTGGACGATCTCCGCCGGCTTGCTGTTGCGCCGTCGCTGCTTGGGGGTCGTCTCCTGGATCAACCGTGAGCCTCGAGCACGTTGCTGCCGCGGTGTCCGCTTCGTGCCTCGCGCCGGCGGCGCTGCAAGTACACCTGGAGCTCGTACTCCTGCGGGGGCGACGGAGCTTCGATGACCTCCATGTCCTTGCCGCGGGCCAGGCCGTCCATCACCGCGCGCGAGGTGTACTCGGGCGCCCAGCCGAACTCGTTTCGCAGGCGGGTGCAGTCCATCACGGAGCCGAAAGCGATCACGTCCGCCAGGTGGGCCTGGACCGGGACTCGCGTCAGCGCGCGCAGAGCCATGCGCGCGACCCACTGTCCGTACGGCGGGAGAATCGGCGCGGGACGGCCGCCCATGATCGCGATCGCCTGGCTGAGAAGGACGACTCCGTCGGCGGCGACGTTGAAGACGCCCGGATGCGTGCCCATGACCGCACGGACGATAACCTCGGCGGCGTCGTCCTCGTGCAGCAGCTGGAGCCTGGGATCAAAGCCGGCGAAAGTGGGCACGATGGGCAGCGAAAGGTAGCGGGCCAACGTCGTGTCCTCGCTCACGCGAAAGCCCAGGCGCAGCACCGTCGCGTTGCAGGACTCGTTGCGCAACGCGAACTCGCTCACGAGCTGCTCGAGCTCGAGCAGGTCGCGTGTGATCGAGGAGACCGGCTTGTCGACGCTCGTCATGTCCTCGGAGAAGAAGGACGGGTCGGTCGGTGCCGCGCCGTAAACGGCCTGGCTCGACTTCACTACCAGCTTTCGCACCGAGCTCGAGGGCGCGGTGCAGCCGACCAGCACGTTCATGGTGCCGATCACGTCCGTCTCGTGGATCGAGCGCTCGTCGTGCGGCGAATCGACCATCACCGCCAGATGGACGACCGTGTCGATCTTCAGCTGGCGTACGAGCTTTCCGATCACGGCGTGGCGCGTGTCCGCGTGGACGAAGTCCATCTCCTCGAGCGCGCTGACCGGGTCGGCCACGTCGCACCCGAAAAGGAACGGGACCTGCGGCGCCAGCCGGCGCGCAACCTCGGCGCCGAGAGGATTGGACACGCCCGTGATGAGAACGCGGTTCGGGGAGGCGATCACTCCACCCAATCTAACCCAGTGGAGCTTCTGCTTCCCTCTCCCGCGCAGCGGGAGCGATCGGCAAGTCGCGGCTTGGCGCGTCCAGCCCGCGCCTGGCGCGCAGGGTCAGGGTGAGGGACGACGAAACTCAGTCCAGGCTTCTCTGAACCAGGGTGATGTCCATCCAGCGGTCGAACTTGTTGGCCGCGTCGCGGATCGTCCCCACCACCTCGAAGCCCGCGCGCGAGTGCAGCGCCAGGCCGGAGCGGTTGTCGGTGGCGATCGTCGCCACGATCGTGCGGTAGCCGAGACCGCGCGCTTCCTTGATCAGCTCGGTCAGCAGCGCCTTGCCGATGCCGCGGCCCTGGTGCACGGGGTCGACGTAGACGAGGTCTTCCACGACGTCGAAGCCGCGCTGCTTCCAGGGGAACAGGCGCGCCCACCCGATCACGCCGCTCTCGTCCGTGCAGACGATGAGCTTCGAGCGCTTGCCGTGCGCCTCCCACCAGGCGGCTGCCTCCTCCGCGTCGAGGGGCTCGGAGTCGATCGTCGCGAAGGTCTGGTTGACGGCCCAGTTGTAGATCCCGACGATGGCCTGGAGGTCGTCGTGCGTGGCCGGCCGGATGGCAAACGCGCGGGTCGCCTTGGCCATGTCGACAATTATGGCTGGGCACGGTGCTCCGTCTGGTACGTTGCTCGCCCGTGAAGCCGCACATCCAGACTCCCCTGCCGGGGCCGAAAGCCGCAGCGCTCATCGCGCGCGACGCGAGGGCGATGTCCCCCAGCTTCACCCGCTCCTACCCGTTCGTGATGGAGCGCGGAGAGGGCTGCTGGGTCACCGACGTGGACGGCAACCGCTTCCTGGATTTCACAGCGGGCATCGCCGTCGTCACGACAGGGCATTCGCATCCCAGGGTGGTGGCCGCGATCGAGGAGCAGGCGCGGCGGTTCCTGCACATGTCGGGAACGGACTTCTACTACCGCTCCGAGATCGAGCTTGCCGAGCGGCTGGAGGCCCGGATCCTGCCCGACACGCCGGCCAAGGTCTTCTTCACCAACTCGGGGGCGGAGGCCATCGAGGGCGCGATGAAGCTGGCGCGTTTCACGACCGGCCGCCCCAGCTACATCGCATTCATCGGTGCGTTCCACGGGCGCACCTTCGGCGCGCTTTCGCTGACCGCCTCGAAGGCGAGCCAGCGCCGGCGATTCGCGCCTTTGCTTTCATCGGTCTTCCACGCGCCATTTCCGACCGCGTCGCGCGGCATCACCACGGACGACACAATGGCGCGCCTCGAGGAGCTCTTCGCCACCGTCGCCCCGCCTGAGAGCGTCGCCGCCGTCTTCGTCGAGCCGATCCAGGGCGAAGGCGGCTACCTCGTCCCGCCCGACGATTTCCTGCCGCGGCTGCGCGAGCTCACCCTGAAGCACGGCATCCTGCTCGTCGCCGACGAGGTGCAGTCGGGCATGGGCCGGACCGGCAAGCTGCTCGCGGTCGAGCACTGGGGCGTCGAGCCCGACATCGTCTGCCTCGCCAAGGGAATCGCGTCGGGCCTGCCGCTCGGCGCGTTCATCGCGAGGGCCGAGCAGATGAGCTGGCCGCCTGGTTCGCACGGCAGCACGTTCGGCGGCAACCCCATCGCGTGCGCGGCCGGGCTCGCCACTTTCGACCTCCTCGAAGAGGGCCTGATCGAGAATGCGGCCAGAGTCGGTGCGATCCTGCAGGACGGCATGCGCGAGATCGCTTCGGCCCACGACAACGTGACCGACGTACGCGGCCGTGGGTTGATGCTTGCCCTCGAGCTGAAGACACCCGAGCTTGCGGCAAAGCTGGTCCAGTCCGCGTTCGAACGGGGGCTTCTCCTTCTCACGGCCGGGAGCCGCGCCGTTCGCGTCAGCCCGCCCCTGGTGCTGGACCCGGAGGAGGCCGCCACCGGCCTCGAGATCATCGCCGCCGCCCTGAACGGCGGCTAATCGATCCGGTCGGCCAGCGGCTGCATGGCAGCGGCGGCGGCGCGATCGTCCCCCGCGACCTGCTTGTAGCTCTTGCCGCGCTGGTCGTCGATGACCTTGAGCGTCGCCACCACCTGGTCGCGAGCTGTTCCGGCCGTGTCCGGAACCAGGGTGGACGTTTGGGAGGCGAAGTCGTCCCTGACCGTGGATGCTGAGCCGGGGTCGCCCGAGCCTGCGTACGAGATCAGCCCGGCATCCACGGTCGCCCACGTTTCGGCGAACCGAGCCTCAAGAGCGGCGCCAAAATGGCCGGCCAGCACGGTGACCAGGTTTTTCCTGTTGCCGGCCAGGCCGCCCAACGCGGCCGCGTTTTCCGCGGGGCGCGTCTCGACGGCGGCGTCCGTGGCCATCGTCACGAGGTAGGCGTGCTCCTGGAGGTCCAGGTTCAGCAAAACGCGGGCGTCGGCCGCCTTGCTTGACGGGTCGCCTGGAAACTTGTCGGGGTAGAGTTGCGCGATCTTCTTCGCCAGCGGGTCGGCTATCAGCGACCCGTCCACATAGGCGGTGTGCAGGTCTGGGTACATCGTCGAGAACGACTGCGACAGCTCATCGTCGAGCACAGCCTTCAACTCGGTCACGCGCTGAGTCGAGACCTGCGTCATCGCCGCAACGGGCAGCCGGGTCAGGCTCGCCATCACCTGCGCGAACTGCGGGACGAACCCGTTCTGAAGCCCTGACAACGCCCCGTTCGACTTGGCGGCGTTGTGCGTGACCAGGCCGATCGTGTAGTCGGCCAGGTAGCCGTTCTGGACGTCCCACGCCTGTTTGAGCTGAACGGCAGCCTGGTTGCCAACGGCCGAGCCGATGACGTCGACGATTTCGTTGCCGTTGATCGTCAAGAGCGTCGCGTAGCCGGTGTACTCGTCGTTGTGGCTCGCGGCGGCGGCCGCTTGCTTGGCGACGACCATCGCCTGCTTGCTGAG
>DAIPXW010000053.1:0-9426 GCA_036783075.1 Candidatus Dormiibacterota bacterium
GACCTCGCCATCCTCCAGGCGCTCGACCGTGATCGCCACGCTTGGGTCCTCTGGCGCCGACGCGATCGAGTAGCTGCGCTGGGCCTGGTAGCCGTCTTCTGCGGTGAGCCGGGCGTCGACGTGCTGTCCCGCGAGGTGGCCCGTCCATTCCGGTACCTCGACCACGAGGGTCGCCACCCGCGGCGTCTCCTGGACCAGCTCGACCACCCGGCCGAGCTGCCAACTCAGCAAACGGGGTCCCCGTGAACTCACGGCGAACCCTCCGAGCGCAGGGGTCCCCGCGAAGTCGCGGCGCAGCCTCGGACTTCGCGGGGTCTCTTCATGGGGTCTTCAGTCGCCCCAGTACCGCTGTTCGCGCCATGGGTCGCCGTGCATGTTGTAGCCGTTGGACTCCCAGAAGCCTGGCTGCTCCTCGTTCTGCAGCGTGATGCCGCGCACCCATTTCGCGGACTTCCACAGGTAGAGGTGAGGCACGAGAAGGCGCACCGGCCCGCCGTGCTCAGGATGCAGCGGCCTGCCGTCGTACTCGAAAACCACCCACGCCTTCTTTCCAATGAGCTCGTCGAGCGGCAGGTTGGTCGTGTAGCCGCCGTCGGAATAGACGGTCGTGAACTCCGCGGCCGTGTCGACTCCTTCGAGGATGGTGTCCAACGACACTCCGGTCCACGAGGTGTCGAGCTTCGACCACTTGGTCACGCAGTGGATGTCGGCGGTGAACGTCTCGCTCGGCAGGGCGCTGAACTCAGGCCACGTCCAGCGCTTGGGCGAGTCGATCTCGCCGTCAACCGTGAAAGTCCACTCGTCAAGCGACAATCGGGGTGTAGGTCCCGCCGAGAGGACGGGGAAATCGGCCACGACGTGCTGACCCGGGGGCACGCGCGCGCTGGACACGTCGTCGCGTCGCTTACCGCGAAACCCGCGTGATATGAAACCCATCAGCTCACCTCGAATCAATGATTCCGCCGCCTCGCCGTTCCCTAAGATCCGGCGATGAGCGAATCACCCGTCTACGCGTTGAACCTCTTTGACATCTCGGACCGCGAAGAGTACCTCGCCTACTCACGCCGCTCTGCCTCGGCGGTGCAGACCCACGGCGGCCGCGTCGTCGCGCTGGGCCGCTTTCGGGAGAGCATGGCAGGCGAAATCGAACCCAGGCAAGTGATGATCCTTGTTGAGTGGAGCTCTAAAGCGGCTTTCGAAAGCTACATCGCCGACCCCGCGCTCGCCGACCTCCACCCGCATCGGGAGCAAGGAACAAGCTCCTATGTCTGGCAGCTCTTCGACCGGCTGGACGACCTACGCCCACTTCTGAAGGGATGAATGGCGCGGCGACCGCTTGGCCGCCGCGCCGGTGACGTTCGGATCGCTAGTTGGCGACGACGCCGAACGGGGTCGCGCCCGCCGGGAGCGCGAACGGCGATTGGGCGAGCTCCGCCAGGCTGCCGCCTGAGACTGCGAACGCGCTGACCGCGTCAAGCGCGGCGTCGACGACGTAGAGGGTGTGGCCCTCGGGATCCAGACGCGCGTCGAAGGGCCGGATGCCCTGGCCGCTCTTGAACGAAGTGGTGCTGCGATAGGTCAGGGAGCCGTTCTCACGGATCCTGTAGCTCGAGATGGTCGTGCTTCCGGTGTTGACGGTGAACAGGTAGTGGCCGTCGTGAGAGATCTCAACCCAGCAGGGTGCGGTCTGGCCGTCGGGGTACGGTGAGCCGCCGATCGAGCTGAGAGCTGCGCTTTCAGTCACGTGGAAGGCTGACACCGAGCCGTTCCCGGCGCCGCCGTGCGCGTTCGACACGTACAGGTGAGACGGATCGGTGGGCGAGAACTCGCTGCCGAACGGCCCCGCCGCCTGCGCTGGGAATGGCGAGCCGGCCGCCGGTGTCAGCCGCCCGTCATCACCGACCGCGAAGCTGTCGATGCGGAACGTGCTCGGATCCGTCGTGCCGACCTCGACGCCAATAAGGTTCGTGCCGGTCGAGTTGAACAGGATGTCGCCCGGGTTGGCGGTTGCGGACAGTGCGAACGTCGAGTTGCGAATCGGGGTCAGGCGGCCGCCGCGGCTGAGCCTGAACCCGGTGTAGTTGCTGCCGGTGCCTGTCTTCTTGTCGCCCTCGTTGGCGACGTAAACGAGGTGGCCGTGGACGGCGATGCTGACCGGTTCGACGCCGCCGGACCAGACGGGCCCGCCGGCCGCGGGGACGAGCGCGCCGCCGGGAAGGATGCGGAGCACCGAGACCTGGTTGCTGCCCGCGTCGGCCGCAAGCAGGAACCTGCCGTCTCCGCTCTGCTGAAGCGCGCCCTGCGAACCGACGATCGTGCCGGTCCCAGCGCCGCCCGCGGCGAAGGGAGACCCGGGCAGGGGCGACAGACTGCCGTCCGCGTGCCGGTCGAAACCGGCGATCGTGTTCGTGCCGGCCGTGTTGTCGTTCACGTAAACATGGCCAGACGCATCGCCTTCGGCGTCCGCATTCGCCGACACGCCGGCGGCGGCGAGCATCGCCACCAGGCCGGCCGATCCGACAATTCGCATCAGTAATCGCACAGGTGCGTCCTCCTCGGGGTTGGATGCGGGCCCGCCCACGCGGTCCCTCGGAGGATGAGTGCGCCCTCCGCGCCGCGCGTTACGCGCGGATCAGGCTTGAGCCCCGGAACGCCAGCTGCGGAATGCTTCAAGAAGCTCGTTCTGGATCGATTCCGGCACCGGTTCGTGGCCGAGCCTTCCGAGAAGCGTCCTCGTCATGCGCAGCTGCGCCAGGTACGCGCGGCAGCCGTCGCAGCCGGCGATGTGCTCTTCGAAGCGCGCCCGGTCAGCCGCTGGCAGCGTGCCTTCGAGGTAGCCGGTCATCAGCTCGACCACCTCTTTGCAGGTCATCGGAGGTACTCCTCGAGCGCCTTGCGCACACCTGCCCGCGCGCGGTGTAGGCGCACGCGCTCGTTCGCCGCCGAGATGCCAAGCAGCTCGCTCACCTCGCCCGCATCGAGCCCGGCGACGTCGCGGAGCACGATCACCTCGCGCTGTTTCTGCGGCAGCGCCTGAATGGCTTCCTTGACCTTGTCCATGGTCTCCGCCCCGAGCACCCTCGATTCCGGGAGGTTCTCCCAGCTGTCCGGGCCGGCGCGCCACAGGCCGTCCCGGCCGAAGCGGGACGGGTCGACCGTCGGGCGCTCGCGGTCGGAGTCGTCTCTACGCCACAAGGAGGCGAACGGCAGGATGCGCGACTCCTTCCGCCGCCGCGCCCGCGCCACGTTCAACACAATGCCCAGGATCCATGTCTTCAGCGAGGAGCGCCCTTCGAACCGGTCGAGGGTGCGCAGGCAGGTGAGCCATGACTCCTGGACCACGTCCTCGGCGACGCCACGGTCGCGGACATACGCCATCGCGAGCCTCAGCATCGGCCCGTGAAAGCGCTGGATGAGCTCCTGGAAGGCGGTCTCATCGCCGCTTCTCAGCGCCTCCAGGTCGGAGGAGTAGGCTGGCTCACCCACGGCCGGCCAAGAATACGGGCGAGGGCTACGGGGCAACTTGTGCGCAAGCGGTCATCTGGGTCATCAGTGCCGCGACGCGGCGGCTTGTTACAGACGGGGCCGAGACGAGCTCAGGTCTAGGACTTGCGCCAGTCGAGCGCCGGGCCGAGCTTGGCCTCGAAGAGGCCCGCCACCTCGCCCGGCCGGGGAAAGCGGCCCTCGGCCTTCTTGCTGAACAGGAGCTCGCCGTCGAGCGAGATCTCGTAACGGCCGCTTGAACCGCTTTGCAGCTCTACCGCCCGCATGATCGGCGCCCACCGGCTCAGCAGCTCGTTCGCCAGGCTCACGGCCTGGTCAAGATAGTCTCAAGGAACGCAGAACTCGATCCGGGCCTCGTGGAGCGGGGTGATCACGATCCGATCATAGTCGCGCCTTCTAGAGAGCCCTCATACGGTTGTTCTTCGGGTTGTGCTCGACCTCGGCGAGCCCGAGCGCTTCCATCAGCGGCGGCATGTACATGCCGAACCTTCCGCGCAGCCCCTTCTTCAACCCATACCAGCCGCCGACCGGGTTCTTGGGCGACCTCGCCCAAGCTTCGACGGTGCCTTCCGCCGCCGGCTTCTGCTCGTCCGCGCTGCCGAGCGGCATCCAGTCCCCGTGCTTCCTCAACATCGCGTGCAGGTCTTCGATCGCGCGCAAGTTGTAGCGCAGCTCGGTTTTACCGACCACGCAGACGATCGCCGGCGGATCGAGGGTCTCATCCCGGTACATGACGTACCCCGATGAACCACTTGGGGTCGTCAGCTCCCAAGGTGACTGCTTTGTGCCGGCGCCTTTAACGGTGCTCTTCGCCAACTCGAACCCTCCTTAGGCAGTTCGTAACAATTCGGTTACGGTAACCCCTCCGTTACGATAGATCAAGTGAAGGCTGCGGCGCGCAAAGGGGACCCGTTCGACGCCCTGGGCAACTCATACCGGCGCGACATCGTCGAGCTCCTCGCCGGCAAGCCGCGGTCGGTCGGTGAGATCGCCGGCCGGCTGCCGATCAGCAGGCCCGCCGTTTCGCGCCATCTTCGCGTGCTCAGCAAGGCCGGCCTCGTCGCGGACCAGCAGGTCGGCGCAAGGCGCCTGTATCGGCTCGACGAGCACGGCGCCGACGCCGCGCGCAAGTACCTGGCACAGGTATGGGGTGACGTGGGAACCAGGTTCAAGCTCTTCGCTGAGAACACCAGGCCCGCAAGCCCGCGGCGTTGATCGAGCCGCTCAAGGTGGCGTTCGTCGTCGAATGCCCGCCCGACCACGCTTTCTCGACCTGGACGGGCAGGGCATCGTCCTGGTGGCCGGTCGAGCACACCGCCTCGCACGAGCCGGGGACCGAGATCGTGTTCGAGCCACGCTCAGGCGGCCGCGTCTTCGAGCGGACGCCCGCGGGCCGCGAGATCGAGTGGGGCCGCATCGTGGACTGGGATCCTCCGCGGAGGCTGCGCTACCTGTGGCACATCGCCACCGATCCGTCGCGGGCGACCGACGTCGAGATCGTCTTTCGCGAGCTGCCCGGCCGTTCGACGCGGATCGAGATCGAGCACGGCGGCTGGGAACGGCTTGGCGCGACCGGCCAGGCCTGGCGCGACGCCAACCGCGCGGGGTGGGACGGCGTACTGCCAGATTACCGGCGTGCGTGCGGCTGAGACTGAGTCACACACTGAGGCGCGTCAGGCGCCACAAACGGCCGGGCGGGTACATGGGGTCCGCGGTGACCAGCGGCACGTCGAGGTTGTAGTCGCCGAGTACCAACTGCTCGGTGCCCTCCTTGGTCCCCGCCGCGAGCGGCTGGTCGATGACGAGTGAGCGCGCATCCAGGCGCTGCCTCAACACCATGCCGGGCCACTCGACCAGGTCGACGTCGACGGTGGAGACGAGGTCGGATTGAGCTCCCCACGGCGCCACGTAGGTGGCGATGGTCTGGTTGCGGGCGATCGCCCGCCTGACGTGGAGCGTGGCCGCCATCGACGCGATGAGCGTCTTCGCCGCGCCGAAAGCCAGGGCCAGCGTCGGCTGGCCCATGACGCAGCCGTAGACCGTGATCTGGTGGCCGTCGACGGTGACGGTGGCGGCAAACAGGAAATTCGCTCCACTGGCGAGGCCCGACCCGGTCTTGATCCCGGTGACCCCGCTCTGGCCGAGCACAGCGTTCACGTTGTAGACGGTCCCCACCACCGGCAGCTCGGCCTGGCCCATCCCCACGATCTGGGCGAGGACCGCTTGCTTCATGGCGACCATTCCCAGCAGCACCAGGTCGCTCGGCGTGCTTACGCTGCCTGGTGAGGCACCGCTCACGTCGGCGAATTTCGTGTGAGTCATGTTGAGCGCCGCCGCGCGCTCGTTCATCCTGGCCACGAACGCGCTCAACGAGCCCGCGTCCCAGCGCGCGATCGTCTCCGCGAGGTTGTTGGCCGAGGGGATGAGCATTCCCTGGAGGGCCTGCAGCTCGGTCAGCTGCTCGCCGGCGCGAACCTCCGCCACCGACTGGTTGCCTGCCCGGTCTGTCTCGTACGACTGTACGTCCGCGTCCGTGATCGTGATCACCGGTCCATCCTGGTTCGCCTGAAGGGGCCTGTCTTCCAGGATCAGCAACGCGGTCATGACCTTCGTGACGCTGGCCGCCGGGATGGCCTGCTCGTTGCCCGAGCTCCCGATGAACCCGAGGCTCTGCACGGAGAGCGACGCCGATCCCCTGCCCGGCCACGGCATCGTCGGTGGTGTTCCGGCAACCGTGTCCGAGGTCGGAAGCGCGGAAGTCGCGACTACGGCCGGGATCGGGCGGAGGTAGTTCCAGGTGCCCAGGCCGGCGACGACCAGCAGCAGAGCGAGGCCCACCCGAAGTCGCATGCCGCTCCCACCATATCTAAGTGCCGGGCGTTGCCTGCGCGAGGCGCGTTCGGAACCGCTGGACGACAGGTTCCAGGACTCTCACCGCGACGTAGGTGGCGAACGCGAGCGAGGTGATGAAAAAGCTGACCGGGTGCGGCGAGTAGTAAGCGATCGACAGGCCGAGCCAGGTGAAGGCGAGCGCCAGGGCCGCGCCGATCAGGATCGCCGCCGGAGGGCGGCTGGTGAAGCGCACCGCGATCGCGGCTGGCGTCACGATGAGGGCGAAGATCAATAGGACTCCCACCACCTGGACCGCCTCCGTCACGGCCACCGCGAGGATCGCCATGAAAGCGATGGACAGC
Source organism: Candidatus Dormiibacterota bacterium (assembly GCA_036783075.1). Lineage (GTDB taxonomy): Bacteria > Chloroflexota > Dormibacteria > Dormibacterales > Dormibacteraceae > Palsa-870. The sequence goes on from DAIPXW010000053.1 coordinate 6,699, forward strand.
GCCGTCACGGGCACGCCCTTGGCGCTCGCCAGCTCCTCATCGACGGACGAGAACAGAAGAGGGCGGTAGACGGCGACCAGGCTCGCGATGGTGATCAACCCGGCGACCAGCGTCACCACGACGTCCGCCTGGCTTATGCCGAGGATCTCCCCGAAGAGCAGCGCGTACGCCTCCGTCGCATAGCCCCGGTAGAGCGAGATGAAGAGGACGCCGAGCCCGAGCGTCCACGCGAGCACGATGCCGATCGTCACGTCCCGCCCACGCAGCCGGCTGCCGAGGGCGCCGATCGCGACGCCGCTCCCGAGCGTGAAGGCGAGCAACCCGAAGACTGGGCTGATCCCGAGCACGACGGCGCCCGTCGCCCCGGCGAATCCGATGTGCGAAAGAGCGTGCGCGGCGAAGGCCGTGCTCCGAAGCACCACGAAGTAACCGATCGCGCCCGCGACTATCGCGACGATCGTGCCGGCTTCAAACGCGTTGACCATGAACTCGTAGTGGAAGAGCATCGTCAGGTCGTCGATGAGGTTCCAGCTGAGGGCAGGCGATGTGTTGTCGACGGTGAGGTGGATGGCGGCCTCAAGCATGCGGGTGGCTCACCTCCTCCTCGAGTCCGACGACGAACACGCGCCCACGGCTGTCCTTGAGCACCTCCACGGGCGATGAGTAGATCTCGGTAAGGCGCTCCGACGTGATGATGTCCGCCGGCCGGCCCATCGCAAGCCGCCCGTTTGCGATGTAGAGCACGTGGTCGATGTGGGCAAGCAGCGGGTTCACGTCATGCGCGATCAGCAGCACCGTGAGGCTCTGCTCGCGGGCCACCTCGGTGATCAGCTGGACCATGGCGCCCTGGTTTCGCACGTCGAGGTGCGAGAGCGGCTCGTCCATGACCAGCATCCGGGGATGGCCGACAAGCGCCTGCGCGAGGAGCAGACGCTGCTGCTCGCCTCCCGACATCCTCCCAAGTTGTCGTTCGGCATAGTCGGTTGCGCCGACCGCATCGATCGAGGCCCGCGCCGCGGCGGCCAATCGCGCGCGGCCCACGATGCGCACCCCCCAGCGGTGGCCGTCCAGCCCAAGGCTGACAAAGTCGCGGCCCTGGATCGAGAGATCGGGATCGAAGGAGGTGCCCTGAGGGATGTAGCCGATGTTCGGATTGCCGCGACGGGGCGCGCCTCCGAGCACCTGAAGGCGGCCGGCCGCCGGCGCCAGCTGGCCGAGCAGGACGCGGATCAGCGTCGACTTGCCCGAGCCGTTGGGACCCAGGATCGCTGTGAACGAACCGCTCGGAATGGAGAAGCTTGCGCCCGACCAGATCCGCCGCGACCCGTAAGCCGCAGCCAGATCCTCGGCCACGATCGCAGACCCGTTCACGCCGTGGATCTGAGCGCCGCCTCGAGGTTCTTGAGCTGGTTCAGCTGCCAGTCCTGGAAGGACAGGTTCTGAGGTTGAAGCGTCTCCGAAACCCCAACGCTCGGGATGTGGTGGGCCGCGGCCAGTGTCTTGATGTTCGTCGTCACGGCGGTGGTGGTCTGCAGGTTGTAGACGAGGACCTTGATCCGGTTGGCAGAGATCTGGTTCTGAAACGCGACCACGGCGCTGGCCGGCGGGTCGTTGCCTTCGGCCACCGAATCCATGAAATCGACCGGCGTGGTCAGGTTCAGCCCCAGCGCCGCCGCCATGTACACGAAGATGCTCTCCGTCGATCCGATCGGGTCGCCCGCATATCTCTGCTTGACGGCTCCGATCTCATCGACGTAGGGCTGGATCGCGGTCGTGAGGTCGGAGCGCTTCTGGTCGAAATAGCCGGCGTCGGCCGAGTCGACCGTCTTGTATTCCGCCGTGATCTTGTCGGCGACCTGCTGCACGTAGCCGGGGTTGTACCAGAAGTGAGGGTTGTCCCCCACCTTCTTGCCCAGGAGGTCCGCCACGTTCACGACCTGCCGGTTCGTCGCCGGATTCGCATCCAGCAGCTTCTGCCCCCAGGCGTCGTAACCGGCGCCGTTGAGGATCACGAGATTCGCCTCGGCGAAGGCGCGAGCGTCGTTGGCGCTGCTCTCGTACTCGTGCGGGTCGGCGTTGGGATCGGAGACCACGCTCTGCACGTGCGCCCTCGAACCACCGAGCTGGCTCGCGATGCTGCCCCAGAAATTCTCGCCGGCGACGACCTGGACCAGACCCGAACCGCCCGTGCCCGGGGCGCCGCAGCCGGCCAGCGCAAACGCCGCGACGACGACCAACATGGCCCGCCCGAACATCACGCAAGAGTATTGCACAACTAACTTGCGCAAGTCCACTGCGTATAATTGACCGATGGCCAGGCCGAGCCCAGTCAGCGATCGAGTGAGGACCCTCTTCTCGACTGAGGGCCGGCACCTGTGGTCCATCGACGAGCTCCACGCGGAAGTGGTCCGCGCCCTCGGGGCCGCCGACTACTCGACCGTGTTCCGCGCTGTGTCGGGCCTGGAGCGTGACGGCATCGTGAATCGGATCGACCTCGGCGACGGCAAGGTCCACTACGAGCTCTTCGAGGAGCACCACGAGCACATCCGCTGCGAGCTCTGCGGGCGAGTGGTCGAAGTGCCGGGCTGCGTGCTGGAGGACGCGTCCGCGGCCGTCACGAGCAGCACCGGCTTCAAGGTGACGAGCCACCAGCTGCTTTTCAGTGGTGTCTGCCCGGACTGCTCCTCGACGCGCGGCGGTTAGCCCTCCGAAACGCAGGTCAGGAAAG
>DAIPXW010000054.1:0-9207 GCA_036783075.1 Candidatus Dormiibacterota bacterium
ATCGCGCGGCGATAGGCTTCCTCAACGACCCGAACCGGGTCAACGTCGCCATCTCGCGCGCCAAGAAGCTGCTCGTCATCGTCGGCGACTCGAAGACCGTGATCGGCGGCGCGCCCGAGCTGTTCGGACCGCTGTTCGAGCACTGCAAGGACGAGGGCCTCGTCGCCGGAGTCGGCGCAGTCGTGACCGCGTGCCAGAGGGTCGGCATCCGCTCGCAGGTGCAGCGCCTGTCGCGCCCTCACCGTGGTGATCGCCGGACGCGCCGCCGCCGCCGCGGCCCGCGCATGCCGGGCCAGGGCACGCCTGGGAACGGGGCGGTGCTCGCGACGAACGGCTCCGAGGAGGTGCCGGGGGCAGCCGAGCCGGAGAGCTCGATCACGTCGAACGGCTCGTCGGCTGCAGAACCCGCGCCGGTCGAGTCGTCAAGCGACAGCGATTAGCGGTACCGCGCTTTAAGCTTCGAATGCGAATTGGCTGATGAATGCGTGTTCTGCGAGATCCTTCGCGGGGACTCACCCGCGAGCTTCACCTACCAGGACGACACCGTGGTCGCGTTTCTCGACGTGCAGCCGATCACGCACGGCCACATGCTGGTCGTGCCGCGCGATCACGCAGTCTTGATGTCGGACCTCAACGAGACGGTGGCAATGCGGACGTTTCGCGTCGCGCGCCAGCTTTCGTCAGTCGTGAGGAGCGTCCTGGGCGCGACCGGCGTCAACCTCTTCGTGGCCGACGGGGAGACTGCGTTTCAAGACGTCCCGCACTTCCACGTCCACGTGATCCCTCGCTACCCGGGCGACGGCTTCAGCCTGACCTTCCCGCCGAACTACGACCATCCGCCAAGCCGCGCGGAGCTCGAAGCGATAGCGTCGGCGATTCGCGTCTAGGCTCGCGGGTCAGGCGGCGATCGTCACCTTGAGCGAGTAGAGGATCGCGTACATCGGGCATGCCTGGCCGGAAGGGCAACGCGGCGAGCCGACGGCGGTGACCTCGGCCACGCCAGGCGCGAGAGCCTGGAACGCGGCGAGGGTGACGCCGACCACCGCCGTCCCGGCCGGGTTCACGATCGGGGCGAGGATCGCCTCGTCGCTGGACCTGGGCGGGGACCAGTTGTTCATGTTGGGATTGGCGTGAAGCACGACCTCGAGCTTCTGGCCGGCATGCATCTGCACCGCGCTGTCCTTCTCGGTGACGGAAACATTGAACTGGGGGCCGGACGGGGTGACGCCGGGCGTCGATCCGGACCCGGCGCCTGCGCTGCCGCAGCCGGTCAGGATCAGCCCCGCGAACATGACGCCTAGAAGTGCTCTCACTCTGGTTACGTAACGAACCGGCACCGGTTCCCGTAACACTTCAGGTATGCCCTTCCTCCCGGCGCGGGCACTTTTTGACGGCTGCGCCCTGCGCAAGCGCTTGTTAAGCAAGTTCGCCCTGCGCGCGCCGGGCGCACCCGGCTAGCATCGGCCACTCACTTGCGCAAGTCTGAGATTCGGACCCTGGTCGCCGCCGTGGCCGTGGCGATCGCGGCCACTGCATGCGGAGGCGGCGGAACGATCGCCGTCCAGTCTCCGTCGACCTTGGCCGGCGGTCTCACCCGTGGCCTGATCGGCTACGTCACCGACAAGGGGGTCGGGGTGCTGGACCCCGCGACGGGCCAGGCGACCATCCTCGCGCCGCTTCCGGCCGGCGGAGCGTTCAGAGTCGGCGGTCCCGTCTGGGGGCCCGCGCCCGGCGTCGCCTACCCGGTCCTCTACTTCTCCATCCACGACGACCGCCCCGCGGAGCGGCGCACCACGCCGGGCGTCGTGCCGTACGACTGGCTCTTCCGAGTCGATCCGTTCACGGGCGTGATCGACCCGCTCGCAGCCTCCCAGGATTCGCAGAGCGAGGGCCCCATCGGCCTGGTCGCCAACTCGCATTACCTGGCCTTCACCGTCGGATGCTGCGCCAGCTACGAGGTCGACGCCCTGGACCTCACCCGCCCTCCAGGACCGGTCAAGGTGCTGTCCAGCCCTCCGACCCAGGCGGCCTTCTTCACCGAGGGCGCTGCGCCCGGGGTGTCCGGTTTGATCGCCGTGCGCGCGTTCGGCACCGGCGCCTGGTACTGGCTCAACGCCGACGCCGGCGTGCTCAACCCGTTCCCCTTGAAGCTCGGGCCGGATGACGGGCCGATCGCGATCTCGCGGGACGGCACGATGGCCGCAGTGTCCCTGCCCGACCACGGAGCCGAGATCCAGCCCATCAACTCCGGCCTGCCGATCGCCTCGCCAAGCCCGAGCGGAGGTGCGCTCGCCAGCGCCTCACCAAGCGCTGTCGCGTCGCCGTCGACCACGGCGGCCGCACCACGCCGCGTCAACTCGAAGCTGCCCCACGTCGACGGGCTGGCGTGGAGCCCGGACGGCAAGCAGCTCGTGGTGGCCGTGAACGGTGAGCTGGACCTGTATTCCGCGTCGGGCAAGGACGGCGACGCGCCGGTGAAGTCCTACCTCGGGGGCGGCAACGTGACGGGTGTGGACTGGTCGGGCTCGATCCCGGACAAGACCGCGGCGCTGATCAAGGCCGGGCCGGGACCCCAAGCCATGGTCGACGGCCTTTTGAAGGCCACGATGCTGCCCGCCGCCGCCGACACGCCCGCGGCGCGGCCCCTGACCAAGGTCTACCTGTGGCAGTTCGACTCGACAAAATCGTCCCCGATCAGCGCGATCGCGGACGCGGCGCCCGCGACCCTGACCCAATACCCACCGCTGCCCGCCGGTGTTGTGTTTCACCACTGGGCGCCTTCCGCCGAATGGGGGCTGGTCGGCGGATGCTTCCGGTATCGCGTGGTGCTCACCGGCAGCATCCCGCCGACCGCATCGACCATAGGGCTCGCGGCCGACACGCCGTGCGGAAAGGGATCGCCGTGACGGGACACTAGGATTTAGGCGTGGCCGACTTCGACTTTCTCGCCAGCCACGCGGAGGCGTTTCCCACCAAACCCGCGGTGATCCTGGGTGGTCGCACGCTCGACTTCGCGGGCTTGAACAAGCGGGCGAACCGGGTCGCCCACGCGTTCGCGAGCCTCGGCTGCGAGACGGAGGATCGCGTCGCCGTCATGTCCTTCAACTCCATCGAGACGTTCGAGATCGCGAGCGGACTTCGTCGCGCCGGCCTCGTCATCGTTCCGGTCAACTACCGCTTGCGAGGCTCCGAGATCGCATACGTCCTCAACGACTCGGGCGCGAAGGCCGTGGTGGCCGGACCGGATCACGTCGAGGCCATGCGGGCCGCAGCACCCGAGGTCAACGGCGGGCCACGCTTCATCGCCGTCGGGGAGCACGTCCCCGCGGGATGGCTCGGTTACCGAGAGCTCATCGAGCGCTCGCCGGACGTGCCATACGAGGGCGCCGCGGCCGGCGGCCTCGGCCCGTCGATGATCTACACGTCCGGCACAACCGGGCACCCGAAAGGCGCGTGGCGGCCGCATGGCGTGAACATCGAGAACGTGCTGCAGATCATCTCGATCTTCGAGCTCAATCAGTCCGACGTTCACCTGACCTGCGGCCCCGGCTATCACAGCGCCGTGTCGTTCTTCACCGCGCTCCATTCCCTGCTCGGCGCGACGGTCGTGCTGCAGCCGAAGTTTGAGGCGGCGGGAGCGCTGGACCTCATGGCGCGCCACCAGGTGACCACCACGTTCATGGCGCCAACTTTGCTCCAGCGCCTGGTCGATGAGCAGTCGCGACAACCTCGAGACATCTCTTCGCTGCGCGCGCTCCTGCTTGGCGCGGCTCCGTGCCCTCACGCTCTGAAAGTGCGCGCCGAGGCGGTCGTGGGCCAGGTGCTGTGGGAGTTCTACGGCGCGACCGAGACCGGCATCAACACCGTGCTGCGACCTGAGGACCAGCTTCGCAAGCCGGGGTCCTGCGGAACCGCGGTGCCAGGCCAGGAGATCAGGCTGCTCACCGCCGGCGGGACTGAGGCGGCGAGCGGCGAGCCGGGTGAGTTCATGGTGCGCAACAGCTGGCTCGCCGAGTACTACCACCGGCCTGACGCCACCGGCAACAGCCTGCACGACGGCTTCTTCTCAGTCGGTGACATCGCCTACCAGGACGAAGACGGCTACTACTACATCTGCGACCGTCAGATCGACATGATCATCTCGGGTGGCGTCAACATCTACCCGGCCGAGGTGGAGGCGGTGCTGTTCGAACACCCTGGCGTACTGGACGCCGCGGTCGTCGGAGTGCCTGATGACGAATGGGGCGAGTCCGTCAAAGCGGTTGTGCAGCTGCGTCCCGACGCGTCGGTCACGGCTGAGCAGCTGATCGCGTTCTGCGGTCATCGCCTTGCTGGTTACAAGAAGCCTCGATCGGTCGATTTCGTGGACGAGCTTCCGCGCGATGCTGCCGGCAAGCTGCTCAAGCGCAAGATCCGCGAACCTTACTGGGCGGCTTCGGGCAGGCGAATCTGACCGAGTCGATCTCCTTCGACCGGGCCGCGGGCTATTACGACCAAACACGCGGTCTGACGGAGTCGTTGATGGCCCGCCTGGTTTCGATGCTGCTTACCGAGATCCCTCGCGACGGCACGTGTTTGGAGATCGGCGTGGGCACAGGGCGAATAGCGCTGCCGCTGGCGCGCGCGGGCGTTCGGGTCGTCGGTGTCGACATCTCGCGCGAGATGCTGCGGAGGCTGGTGCTCAACGCGGGCGGCAACCCTCCTCCGATCGCGGTGGCCGATGCGACCCGCCTGCCCTTTCGCGACCGGGTGTTCGCGTCGGCGATCGCCTCGCACGTGTTCCACCTGATCCCCGAATGGACGCGCGCGATCGGCGAGCTGATGAGGGTGGTGCGGCCGGCGGGCGTCGTGTTCGCTTCTCGAGGCAGGCGGCAGGGCACCGGCTGGGAACACGAGGTCAGCCGTCGCTTCTTCGTCGCAGCGGGCGACCCACCATGGCCTCCCGGTGCTGACACGATCGAGAAGGTCGACGAGCACATGCGGTCGCGCGGCGCCGTGGTTCGGGAGCTGACCGAGCTCTCGATGGAGGGCTCGATGAGCATCGACGAGCTGCTGGCGAAGATGGAGGCGGGCTACTGGTCCGCCTGCTGGAGCCTCGACCATCCGGCTCGGGTCCGCGCCGCGGCGGCGGCCCGAGATTGGGCCCGCGCCGAGTTCGGAGACCTGGCTCGGCAACGGCCGAGCATCGAGACCTCGATCTGGCACGCGTATTTTCTCCCCGAACCCTGATGTCCCGTCCCAGGACACTAGGAGAGGAGCGGCAGCAGGTACTCCAGGGAGCGGCTGATGCGGCCGAGAGGCCGGTCTGCGGGTGATTCGAGCCTCGTCTCCTGCTCGAGCGTGTACCAGCCGGCGTACTTTGCGGTGCGCAGCTCTTCGATGACGCGGTCGACCCGGGCGGCGCCCTCGCCCAGCGGCTTGAAGAGGCCGAGGATCACGGCCTCGTCATAGTCCAGGCCGTCGCGGACCTGCTTCGCGAGACTCTCGTCGATGTCGTTCATGTGTACGTGCTGAATGCGGCCCGCCGCCAGCTCGAGCACCTCGATCGGGTCGGCGCCGGCCAGGACCAGGTGTCCGACGTCGAGGCACAGGCCGGCCTCGGACCCGACCAGGAGCCGCTCGATGTCCTCGGGTCCCTGGATCGTGGATCCGAAACGAGGCTGGATGGCGAGCCGGAGCCTGTGCCGAGAGCACACGTGCTCGACGGAGCCGATGTTGTGGACGAGGTGCGCCCACTCGGCGTTCGAAAGCGCGGGTCGACGTCCCGCAGGGCCGGCGCGCTGTGGGATCGCCGAGAGGACGAGCGTGTCGGCACCGAGCGCCGCGAGCCAGCTCGCGTGGCCGTCGATGTGGGCCAGCTCCGGGCCGCGCACGTCGTCGTGGTGAAGGATGGCGTGGACCTGTCCGGCCACCAGGCGCAGCCGATGGCGCTTGAGCAGCGGCTTCGCCTGGTCGCTCCGGTCCGGAAGGAAACCCGGAGGGCCGGCGGTGATCGCGCCCTCGCCCACGGCCACGGCTTCCGACAGCACGCGCTCGGCATCCAGCTGGGGGCCCCAGCCGGGAATGTCGCTGATCCCCCAGCACGCCGGCGAAAGGGCAAGATGATGCGTGGCACGAGCCGGCCTGAGCCCTGGAAATGTCCGCACGCGTCGGGCAATCAACCCGCAGAGATTAACCTTCTACTGAAGTCATGCCCGCGCCCCACCGACTGTCGCTCGAGCTCCGGCCCGCGACTCTCGAAGACGCGGAGATGGTCGCGGACCTCGATTCGACATTCGACCCCGACGACCCACGAGACCCCGACACGCTGCGCTTCTGGTGGCTCAGGAGCGAACGGCACCAGGTCACGATGCGGCGCGTCGGCGAAAGAGATGGCAGGGCCGTCGCGTTCGTCGGCGCAGGCCACGACCGGTGGGACGAGAACATCGAGCGGTACGGCTGGCTCCAGCCGCGGCTCCTGCGCGCCCTGTGGTCGGAACTTGAGTTCGCCCGTCTCGTCGGAGTGGCCGAGGGCTGGCTCCGTTCGGAGGGAGGAGGCATCGCCGTCACCCGCGTGCGCGAGGACTTTCCCAAAGAGCTGGGCACGCTTGGACGGCTGGGCTATGCGGAGGTGCGCCGCCAGAACATGTCCGAGCTCGATCTCGTCGCCGGTCGCGAGAAGCTCCTCGAGACGGCGCGTCATTTGCGGAAGCAGATGCGCGATCAGGGCGTGAACCTGATCACGCTGGACCAGGACGTGGATCCCCAAAGCTTGCGCAAGCTGTACGAGATGACGGTCGAGGCCGAGAAGGACATACCGACCACGATGCCGTGGCGAACCGAGACTTTCGAGGAGTGGGAGCGATCGTGGTTCGACAATCCGAGCGTGCGAAAGGATCGCTTCTGGATCGCCCGTGAAGGCGACGCCATCGTCGGGATGTCCGTCCTCGACTTCCCCGTCACGCGCGGCCTGCCGTGGACGTCGTTCACGGGGACAACGCGAAGCGTGCGGGGTCGAGGGATCGCCCGCGCGCTGAAATACGAGTCGGTGGCGCAGGCGGCCGGCCTCGGCTACAAGCGTGTTCGCACGATGAACGACGGCGCGAACGCGCCGATCCTCCACCTCAACAGCGAGATGGGATACCGGCTGGTCGTGCCGATGATCGAGCTGCATCGAGGGCTCGCAAGTTGAGCGAGGAGCCATATGGCGTGCGCGCGCTGCCAGAGCTCTACAAGGAGTGGGCTGCGTCGGGCATGGTCGCGAACATCGGGACTCGCATCGTCGAGGTGGGCCTTGGCAAGCTCGTCCTCGAGGGCAACATGACGACCGACGCGCACGGTTTTCCGACCTCCCGCGGGATGGTCGTCCACGGCGGCGCCATCGCGACGCTCGCGGACGAGGCGCTCGCGTCGGTCGCCTTCACCGTCGCGGAGGAAGGCGAGACCACCGTCACCGCGGACCTGAAGGTGGACTTCCTGAGGCCCGCGCGGCCCGGGCGCCTCCTGGCGCGCGCGACCGTACGCCACCGCACGCGCCGCCTCGCTTTCTGCGAGACGACCATCGAGCAGGCGGGATCGGGGCAGGTCGTCGCCGAGGCCCGAGCCGTGATCGCCTACGTCAAAGTCTGACTGAACAGCTCCCTAGCCCGGGTTGACCGGCGGCAGGCCCACCATCTCCCAGTGAATGCCCCGGTCGGCGGTGGTCTCGAGCACCGCGTAGGTGCCGGCCATCGCGCCGAACCACGCATGGTCCGCATCGAGCACCTGGAGCGACCCGGCGATCGGTTGCGGCACGGCGAGGTTCCTGTCCGGCGTCCAGGTCGTGCCGCCGTCCGAGCTCGTCGCCCACGCCCCCAAGCCGATCCACCACCAGTTCTCGGCGTCCGAGTAGCCGATCGCCCCCGGCGCGCTGGGCGGCGCGATGACGCTCCACGTATCGCCTCCGTCGAGCGAGCCGAGCTGGACCTGGTTGGGCGCGGGGGCCTGCGACGACCCGTTCCGGTGCTGCGAGTCCGCCGCCCCAAGACCCCGACTGGGGATGGCGTCGACGAGCGTCGCGTACGAGTAGACGACGGGCACCCCGCCGTCGTAGGCCTGGACGGTGAGAGGCGGGTATCCGACCACCTTCTCGCCGATCCCCGTCCTGCCCACCGTCTGGGCGAAGCCCGCCACGGTCGCCACCACCCCGGCGCCCTGGGTCGGCTGTGCGGCCACGAAGTACTGGCCGGCCGGCGGCCACCCGCCTGGCGGAGCGGGCAGGGGAACCTGGTCCCAGGTCGCCCCGCCGTCCTCGCTCCTGTAGGCGTACGGGCCGGCCGAGACCGAGTCCAGCCACCCCGCGTCGCGGTCGGTGAAATGCACGCGCAGCGCCTGGTCCGTGACTTTGACGGGCGACCCCAGGTTCGTCCACTTGGCCCCGCCGTCTTGAGTCCGGAAGAGGACCGGCTGTGCGGCGGCGCCATCGCCCGATCGCACGAGAAGCCAGCCATGTTCGGCGTCGACGAACGTCGCCGCCATCACGTAGTCCGCGGTGTTGAAGGTCGACGACCACGTACGGCCGCCATCGGCCGTGCGCAGGAGCAGGGGTTGCGCTCCGAGCAGGCCGAACACGCCGTTTGTGGAATCGAAGAAGTCGACGTAGACGCCTCGCTGGTAAGTCCCGCCGGTGAGCTGCCGCTCCCAGTGGAGACCCGCGTCCTTCGTGTGCAGCAGCGCGTACCGCCCCGAGTCGAAGGTGGCGACGAACCATCCTTCCGTCGGGCTGACAAAGTCGACCGCGGCCAGCTGGTATCCGGTCTGCGCGGCAGGTGCATGTCTCGGCTGCGACGACCCGAAGACGAGCGACGGGCGCAGGTAGACGATTCCCGTCAACAGGATGACGGCCACCGACGTCGCGATTAGGCTGAGCGCGCGTCGCGCTCGCGCCGACTCCGCCGGCATCACCTCGCCGGCTTCCGCATCGACCGGTCCGATCACCCCAACGAGCTTAGACCGGGCTGGGCACGTTGACCGGCGTCCAGCGCACGCCGCCGTCGGAGCTCATGGCCAGGCCCGTGCCCTGCGGCGGGTTCGTGCTCGGGAAGACCACCCGCATCTGGGCCCAGGCATGCTTCGAATCGATGATCCCGGGCAGATAGTCCCACTCGTCCAGCTCCTGGGCGACCTCTTTCCACGACTGCCCCGCGTCAGGGGACTTGAACAGGGTGCCGTACCGCATCGCCCACCAAC
>DAIPXW010000055.1:0-9176 GCA_036783075.1 Candidatus Dormiibacterota bacterium
CTCGTGTCGGGTCCGTCGCCTCTGTGGTGGCAACCACGAGCAGCATCGCCATACAAGTCGTTGTGATACCGGAATGAACCCACTCACGTCAATGGTTCGCTGAAAATATTTTTTGCGCCGCGTCACGAAAAAGAATCGCGGCGGTCGGTCGATGATGACGTCACCGGATGTTGAAAAGGCTGCGACGATAGACATCATGCGAGTCATCCTCGGTCATGGAGCATCAGGCAACGCGGCGTCGATGAAGCCTTACGTCATCGGGTTCAAAGACCGCGGCATCGACGCCTTTGCGGTCGATCTGCCGCGTGGCGGTGCGGAGAAAGCGGTGCCGGTCTTCATCAAGACGTCAGGCCGCGGGCATGAGGTCGTAGGCGGTGGCCAATCATTCGGTGGACGAGTTGCGAGCATGGCCGCGGTCCAGGCGGACTTCGGCGGCCTGGTCCTCTTCTCCTATCCGCTGCACCGCCCCGGCTTCACGGACCAGCTCCGGATCGAGCACCTACCGTCGATCCGCTGCCCGACGCTCTTTCTGAGCGGCGATCGAGATCCGTTTGCCCGCCTGGACCTGTTGAAAACCTATGTGAAACTGGTGCCCAACTCGCGACTCGAGGTGTTCAAAGGCCAGGGGCACGGCCTTCTCGCGGTGCTGGACCAGGCGCTCGACGTGGCTGCCAATTTCATCAAGACGGAGGTGAGATGACGGCCTCACAGCACATGGTCAAGGCCAACGGGCTCAGGTTCCGGACCATGGTCGACGGCCCTGCCGGCGGGGAGCTCTTCGTTCTGCTCCACGGGTTCCCGGAAGGTGCGGAATCATGGACAAAGCAGGTGGACGCCCTTGCGAAGGAAGGGTTCCTCACGGTGGCGCCCGACCTTCGCGGTTATGGGTTGAGCGACGCACCGTCCCGCGTCGAGGATTACGCCATCGGACCTCTTGTCGAGGACGTGGCGGGGATCATCACCGCCTTCGGGCGGACCACGGCACACGTCGCCGGCCACGATTGGGGCGCGATCGTCGCCTGGTTCTTCGCGGGGCGCCACCCGGAGATGACGAAGACGTTGACTGCATTGTCGGTCGCCCACCCGGCCGCCCTTGCGGAGGCGAGCAGGGTGGACGAGGACCAGCGAACACGGTCGCGCTATGTCGCGTTATTCCTGCAGGAGGGAAAGGCGGAGAACGTGCTGGCGGAAGATGACTATCGGAGGCTGCGGTCGATGTTCGCCCTCGGCCCGAACCCTGACGCCGTGCCGGTCGCGGTCGTCGACCATTTCACCAGGTCGCTCAGCCGGCCGGGCCGGCTCACGGCCGCGCTCAACTACTACCGAGCCAATCTTTCGGCCGGAGGTGGGGCATGGGCGGCGCTTGCCCAGCAGCTGGACATCGCGACCCCTACGACGCTGCTCTGGGGAGACGCCGACCCGGCGTTGGGAAGGCTGGCGGTCGAGTCCACGGCCCAGCACATCCACGCCGCGTACCGCCTTGAGGTCCTGCCCGGCGCCGGCCACTGGCTGCAGTTCGAGCGGCCGGCCGAGGTGAGCCTCTCACTCACGAGAGCGGCTAATGAGTAAGCTTTCACCGGTGCTGAACCGATCCGATCAGAATCGGAGACAGGGCCTCCGCCGGCTCGACGACATCCTCGAGACGCTCGAGCAGCTCAACCTTCACGACAAGACCGAGCTGCCCGACCACGTCGCCGAAGCCCTTGTGATGCTGGGCATCGACGGCCCGCACAGCATCCCCGTCCCGCAGCTCATCGAACGCGTGTGGGCGATGCAGCAGCCTTACCTGATCACGATCGTCGTCGAGCGCCGGCGGCGCCGGCGGCGCAAGGTCTCGACCGACTCAGGCCTTGCCTGAGCGCGGCAAGCCGACCCTCTCATCCTGAAACCTGGCGATTGGCTCGGGATTTTCCAGCGCATCGGCGCGAACGTCCGCGACGTCGTCCTGCCGCTGGCCGGAACCGAGGCCGGGCGCGTCTCCTTTGACGTCGGCGCGGGCGGCGACAGGACGCTCGAGGTCGACCGAGCGGCCGAGGCCGTGGTCTTCACCGAGCTGGAAGCCGTTGCTCGAAGCGGCGAGCGTTTCTCCGTCCTGTCCGAGGAGGCCGGGCTTCGCGATTTCGGCGCAGGGCATCCGCTGGTCCTGGTCGATCCCGTCGACGGCAGCCTGAACGCGAAGCAGGGCGTCCCGTTCTTCGGAGTGATGCTCGCAGTGCTCGACGGCCCCGCCATCGACGACACCGTGGCCGGGTACGTGCTCAACCTGAACAACGGCGAGACGTGGTCCGCGATACGCGGCGAGGGCGCGTGGCGCAACGGGCTCCGCCTGACGGTGATCCCGCGCGACGACAATAAGCGGATCCAGATCGTCGGCCTGGAGAGCACCCCTCGCGCGATATCCGTCGCACGACACCTGATCGAGCGCGCGAACAAGATCCGCATACTGGGATCGATGGCGCTGTCGATCGCGCACACGGCGGCCGGCGGCTTCGACGTCTTCTGCGCCCCGGTCCCGGTCCGCGTGTTCGACATGGCGGCGAGCCTTCTTTTGCTGCGCGAGTCAGGAGGTGTCGCAACGGACCTGGAGGGAGCTCGCGTCGGGGCCCTTTCGGCGTCGCTCGAGCGCCGCACCACGCTGCTGTGCGCCACGACAAAAGAGCTCCACGGCGAGGCGCTCTCCGCGCTCCATTCCGGGCAATGATCCTCACGCCGGACCGGGTGGTGTTCGTCGTGCTGAGCTTCGAGGGCCCGGACGCCTACAGCCAGGCCGGCGGCCTGGGTGTGCGCGTGAAGGGCTTGACCCGCTCACTGGCGAGGTTGGGGTACGAAACCCACCTTTACTTCTGCGGCGACCCCGACCTTCCGGGCGAGGAGACCCATGAGGGCGGGCGGCTCCGCTACCGGCGCTGGTGCCAGTGGATCTCGGCTCAGCACCGCGGTGGCGTGTACGACGGCGAGGAGGGAAAGGTCCGCGACTGGAACTCGAGCCTGCCTCCGAGCCTGATCGAGAACGTCATGGTCCCGGCCGCGGCGGCGGGCCGTCATGTGGTCCTCATGGGGGAGGAGTGGCACACGTCGTGGTCGATGAACCTGATCTCGGACAGCCTTTACTATCGCGGGCTGCGGGACCGTGTCGTGATGCTGTGGAACGCCAACAACACGTTCGGGTTCCACCGCATCGCGTGGGGGCCGCTGGCGGCGGCGGCCACGATCACCACGGTCAGCCGCTACATGAAATTCAAGATGTGGGAGTCCGGCCAGAACCCGATAGTCATACCGAACGGGATCCCGCGATCCTCCATCGCCGACGCGGACCCCGCGGTGGTCGCCGGCCTGAGAGCGGCCGCGGCCGCCGACCACCTCCTTTTCAAGATCGGCCGTTTCGACCCCGACAAGCGCTGGTTGATGGCCGTCTCGGCGGCGGCCTACCTCAAGCGGCAGGGGCGGCGCGTGAAGCTCATGATCCGCGGAGGCCGCGAACCGCACGGGGCCGAGGTCATGAGCCATGCACGCCATCAGGGCCTCACCGTCATCGATACGGCGGCGCCGGCCGATCCTGCCGGACTTGCGGACCTGCTGCGGCACAGCGCCGATGCCGACGTCATCAACTTCACGACTTTCGTCGATGACGCGCTGGTGGGCGTCATCTACGCCGCCTGCGACGCAGTGCTCGCCAACTCGGGCCACGAGCCCTTCGGGCTGGTGGGCCTCGAGGTGATGGCGGCCGGCGGCGTGGCCGTCACCGGCTCGACAGGCGAGGACTACGCCCAGGCGTATCGCAACGCGCTGGTTCTCGAGACAAGCGATCCCATCGAGCTCGTCACGCAGCTGGCCCTGCTCAACGAACGACCCGGGTTGGCGGCGTCGATCCGGAGGCGCGGCCGGACCACGGCTCGCGAGTACGTCTGGGAGAAGGTCATCGGGCAGCTGCTGCTGCGGATCGAGTTCGCGGCTGCGCAACAGGCGGTCAGGCTGCCGCCGGCGCCGCCGCCAGGGCAGGCCACCCGAAGGCCGGTACCCAGGCGTGGCTGAGAACCTCGTCGTCTACACGGTGGTGCACCAGCCGCGCCGCCTGAAGCTGCCCGCCCAGGTGATCCCGGCGAAGACGCCGGTGGACGATTTCGCGGCCTACCTGTTCGACGGCGCGATGGACCGCCGCTACTTCGAGAAGGTCGCCCGATACGCGTACCTGCCCGCCAGCGCGCTGTTTCGGGACCTCACGCGGCGCGGCTGGAGGATGTCGATCGGGTTCAGCAACTCCTTTTTGGTTCAGGCCGAGACCTTCGGGACCAAAGTGCTCGATTCGTTCAAGCGTCTCTGCGCCAGCCCGAACGTGGAGGTGGTCTGCGTCGAGCCGTATCACTCGTGGCTGATGTACCTGGACATAGTGGAGTTCAAGGAGTCCATGCTCTGGGCCCGCAGGCGCCTGGAGGCCCTGTTCCAGAAGCCCGTCGCGGTCACCGACACGACGGAGAAGTTCATGTCGAACGACGTGTACTTCGCGCTCCAGCAATGCGGATTCAGCGGTGCGCTCATGGAGGGGCGCGCGTGGCAGATGGGCTGGCGGGAACCCACCCACGTCTACCGCTACCCGCTGCAGAACCTCGCCTTGCTGCCGCGCCACCACGATCTGAGCGACGACGTCGGCTATCGCTTCTCCAACCGCGGCTGGAACATGTGGCCGCTCACCGCCGACACATACGCCGGATGGGTGCGCGACACATGGGGCGACGTGGTGACGCTCGGGTGGGATTTCGAGACCTTCGGCGAGCACCACTCGCAGGAGTCGGGCATCTTCGAGTTCCTCCGGGTCTTGAACGTGCAGCTGAAGAAGCGCAAGGTGCGGATGCTCCTGCCGACGGAGGCGGTAGCCGAGCTCGACGACCGGCGTTACGAGGTACCGATCAACGAGTACGGCACGACGTGGGCGGGGGAGGGTGGGATGGAGTTCTTCCTCGGCAACCCGGCACAGCAAGGCCTTTTCCGTCTGATGCACCACGCGTACTCGAAGGCCCGCCTCACGGGCGACCCCAGGCTCATAGAGATCGCGAGGTGGCTGCTCCAGTCGGACAACCTGCACCTGATCCAGTGGTTCGACCGTGCGGGTTCGGAGGCCGAGGTCAGCGCCTACTTCACACCGGACGAGTGGTGGGAGCTCGGCGCCCACGGCATCATCAGGGAGCAGCAGCGCGTGTACCTGAACTTCATCCGCGCCCTCGACGAGTATGCGAAGTGATCGGTCGTGAGTGGGTTGCTCCGCCCCTCACCCTGACCCTCTCCCGCGAAGCGGGAGAGGGAAGGCGCTCGTCGGTTCCGCCCCTCACCCGACCTTCCCGCTGCGCGGGAGGGAGAACACGCTGCGATCATCTAGGTTGTAGATGAAGCCACTTCACGTCGCCTTTGTCTGGCACATGCACCAGCCGTACTACAAAGACGATCTCACCAGCACGTACCTTTTGCCATGGGTGCGGCTGCGCTCGGCGAAGGATTACTTCAAGATGCCCGCGCTGCTGGACGCGTACCCGAAGGTGCGTGCCACGTTCAACCTGGTCCCGTCCCTTCTGGCGCAGATCGAGGACTATGGCAAGGAGGAGTCGATCGACCTCTTCCTCAACTTGAGCCGCCGCCAGGCGTCCGAGCTCTCCGCCGAGGAGCGCGAGTTTCTCCTCCGCTGGATGCGCGAGTCGCCGCGTGCGCTGCGCGTCCAGCAGTCGCCTCGATATCTCGAGCTCGCCTCGCGGGACGCCGGAGCCCAGTTCACGACGGCGGACATCAGGGACCTCCAGGTGTGGTTCAACCTCGCGTGGTGCGATCCGGTGTGGGTGGAGTCGGACCCGCGCCTCGCCGAGCTCAAGCGCAGGGACCGTGACTTCTCGGAGCTGGACAAGGCGCCTCTGTTCGAGGCCCAGGCGGAGATGATGAAGAGGGTCATCCCCAAGTATCGGGAGCTCGCCGAGCGCGGCCAGGCCGAGCTCACAGTCTCGCCGTATTACCACCCCATCCTTCCGCTCATCTGCCACGTCGACTCGGCCCGCAGCGCCAATCCGCAGCTCCAGCTGCCCGACCGCCATTTCTCTCACCGCGAGGACGCGGAGAAGCAGATCGGGATCGGGATCGGCCTTTTCGAGCGGCTGCTCGGGCGCAAGCCACGCGGCATGTGGCCGTCCGAGATGGCCGTCGGCGAGAGCGTGATCGGCCTGGCGACGAGCGCGAAGCTCGACTGGATGATCAGCGACGAAGAGGTGCTCGCCCGCTCGCTTGACATCCACTACTCGCGAGACGATCACCTCTACAGTCCCAAGCGCCTGGATCGCGAGGGCCAGTCCCTGACCATGGTGTTCCGCGACGCGCAGCTGTCGAACGTGATCGGGTTCGACTACCAGCGCATGGCCTCCACCGACGCCGCGCGCAACCTCGTGAACAGGCTGCGCAGGATTCGAGAGCAGCAGGGAGACCGTGACGCCCTCGTGGTGATCGCTCTCGACGGCGAGAACGCGTGGGAGTTCTACCCGCGCGACGGCCACGACTTCCTCAACGCGCTCTACACGGAGCTGGAGTCGACCCAGGAGATCATCACCACGACCGTCTCGGACTTCATCGCCGAGTATCCCCCCGAGCAGCAGCTGCACCACCTCCACACCGGCAGCTGGATCGGAGCAAGCCTCGACACCTGGATCGGCGACCCGGAGCACAACGTCGCCTGGGACCTGCTCGCCGAGACGCGGGGATGGCTGGACGACCAGTCGCAGCAGAGACCCAACGAGGCCGAGGCGGCGGCCCTCGCATGGCGCGAGATCCTGATCACGGAGGGGAGCGACTGGTTCTGGTGGTTCAGCCGGAAGCACGACTCGGGCATGGACCAGATCTGGGACAACCAGTTCCGTCTCCACCTGCGCAATGTCTACAAGCTGATGGGCTCACGCGCGCCGGCCCGCCTTTTCCAACCGATCATCAAGCGCGCCCCGACTCCCGAGCGCGGAGTCCCGGCGGCCTCGATCAGCCCAGCGTCGCGCGACGACCCGGCCTGGAGCCAGGCCGGGTACTACATCGTCGGTTCGGGCTTCGGAGCCCTTCACCGTCCCGCCGGAATCGTGGAGCGCGTCTTCTACGGCAACGACGACAAGAACCTCCACCTGAGGATTGACAGCCCTCGCTCGTCGGCCGAGCTGGCGGCTCAGCGGATCGAGATGTGGCTCTTCGTCTCGGGCGCTCCGGCGGGCGACGGCGCCGGGGACACCGACCTTCCGCTTTCGGTTTCGGCCATGGCGGACCTCGGCTTCGAGCCGGCCTATGCGATCCGAATCGTGCCTCGTGCACAGGGTGGATCGGTCGCGGTGGCGCGGATCGTCGAGCTCACGGTGCCCGGGCAAGACCAGAAACCGCGTTCGGTGATCGAGACCTCGTGGGAGGTTTCGGACCCGTTCTTCGTCTCGATCCCTTTCGAGCAGCTCGGCAAGCGGGCGGGCGACACGGTCGAGATGGCGCTGGTGGTGAGCCGCGATGGGCGCGACATCGAGGAGGTGCCGCCGTCGGGCTCGCTGGGCGTCCGAGTGCCTGGCGAAGCGCGGCCGGCCGCGGTCCCGCACGCCAAGCACCTGAAGGTGCTCGTGGCCACTGCCGAGCTGGCGCCCTTCGCCAAGCTCGGCGGCGTCGCCGACGTCGCCGCGTCGCTGTCCAAAGAGCTGCGGCGCCTGGGGCACGACGTGAGGGTGGTGATGCCGCGGTACCGCCAGGTGGACGTCGCCCGCTACAACCTGCGCGCGGTGGCCACCGATCTGCAGGTGCCGCTGGGCTCTCAGAAGATCGCGGCCACCATCTATGAGGGCCGATTGGGGGAGATGGTCGTGTACTTCGTCGACTGCCCACAGCTCTACGACCGCGACGGCATGGTCGGTTTCGGTGACGACGACGCGCGCTCGGTCTTCTTCTGCCGCGCGCTCCTCGAGATGATGCCCGCGCTCGACTTCTTCCCGGACGTGATCCATGTCCACGACTGGTTCGCGGCGCTGGTCCCGAACCTCGTCGAGCGCGTGTACAACCACGGTCCCTACGCCGAGATCTCGACCAACCTCACGATCCACAACCTCGCCGCGCAGGGTGTGTTCGGCTTCGGGGCCCTGGTGCTGGCGGGCCTGGAGGAGTGGGGGCTGATCCAGGTCGGAATCCCCGGGCTGGACAGCGTGGTCAACTCACTCGGCCGCGGTATCCATTTCGCGGACGTGGTCAACACCGTCAGCGAGCGCTACGCGACTGAGATCCAGACCGTCGAGTACGGCGAGGGCCTCGACGAGCTGCTTCGCCGGAACGCGCACAAGCTGCACGGCGTCGTCAACGGCATCGACTACGAGATCTTCGATCCGGAGCGCGATCCGAACATCCCGCATCACTACACGGCCGGCGCGCCAGAGGCAAAGGCGCTGTGTCGCGCGGAGCTGAGGTCTGAGCTGGGACTCGACGACGACGGCAAGCCGCTGTGCGCGATCATCTCGAGGTTCTACGACGTCAAGGGGATCGACCTCGTGGAGCAGTCGATGGCGCACCTCCTTCGCCTCGGCCTTCAGGTCGTGGTCGTGGGCACAGGTGACCGCCGTTACGAGGACATGTTCCGCCGCTGGGCCGGCGAGGTCCCGCGCCAGGTCTCGGTGTCCATCGGTTTCGACCCTGGGCTGGCTCAGCGCATCTACGCAGGGGCCGACATGCTGTGGATGCCGTCCCGCTTCGAGCCGTGTGGCCTGGCGCAGCTGATCGCCCTGCGCTACGGGACCATCCCTGTCGTGCGGGCAACCGGTGGCCTGGCGGACACAATCCGCGATTACGACCCCGTCGCAAAGACCGGCAACGGCTTTACCTTCGATGCCTACGACCCTTGGCAGCTCTTCGCGGCGGTGGTTCGGGCGACGGAGACGTACAGGCACCCCGACCTGTGGTCGTGGCTGGTGCGCCGCGCCATGACCGAAGACGTGTCATGGTCGCGCTCGGCAAACCGTTACGTCCAGCTGTACGTCGCGGCTGTCGCGACCCGCCGCGAACGCCTGGGCCTAACCGTCGTAGTCGGCGACTAACCCTTAATAGCAATTCCCCAGTGGGGTCTTAGGCCGGATTCATTCCGGCCGTCCCCCGGCACGCCACTTTCCAAGCGCCACCGCGCCTGGCTGAGGAGAGGAGGGGGTCCCGCG
>DAIPXW010000056.1:0-9130 GCA_036783075.1 Candidatus Dormiibacterota bacterium
TCGGAAAGCCCGCGGGCGCCGACGAGCTTCAAAGCGCCGTCCAGGATGCGCTGGCGGGTGGCGGGCTCCGGCTCGACCTCCAGCGCCTCGAGCAGCGCGTCGCGAGACTCGAACGCGCGGTAGAAGCTCGTGCGCGAGACCCCGGCGGCCGCAGCGAACTGGGCCACGGTAGGGCTCCCCCCGCGGGCGATCACGTCGCGCGCCGTGCCGAGGATCTGCTCGCGAGCCGGGACCAGCATCGGGACGATACTAGACAAGACATCTTGTCTTGTCAAGTATCAATCGGGTATCGCCGCCTTAACGGGCTGGGTTCCCGAGGCGCGACCACGCACGTAGGCTCGCCGCGTGAGCAGGATGTTCGCCGCCGCCATCGCAGTCGTGATGGCTCTTCATCCGATGCCGGTACGCGCAGGCTCGGCGTGGGGGAGCCCCGGCTACGGCGACCCTCCAGGCTGGTGCACGCGATTCTCCGACATGTGGACCGCCAAGGTCGTCACGAACGACCCGCTCGTCGGCACCAACCCGGAGCGGGACACTTTCTACGGGTTCCATCCCAACCCCGGTTACGACGACTGGTACGGCTACTTTTACGGCGACTTCCGCGGCTCGCCCGGCGATTCGTCCGGCTGGGTCAAGCTGCTGCACGAAAACTATCCGAGCCACTACTCGTGGAACTTCGCGACGAACGGCTGGGCGGTTCACGGTCATGCGAAGGAGTACATCGCTTACTACAACTGGACGTTCGGCGGGCAGTGTGGCCTCGGCGCCAACGGCAACGGCTCGCCCCCGCCGTACATGGCCGACCAGTACGGATACCCGGTCGTCGACATCTATGTCGACGCGGTGCCGCCGTTCGCGCCGCAGCCTTACGTCGCCGCGATCACGCCGAGCTCCGTCACCTTCACCTGGGACGCGGTCGCCGACCGCGGCGACGGCGCTGGGCGCGACTACTTCATCTCGGGCGTCGACCACTACGTGTCATGGCTCACCACCGGCCCGGTGTCGGCCCCGCTGCAGATCGCGACCACCACCGGCCCGCGCACCGTGACCCTGTCGGGGATGAATCCGCAACAGACCGCATGCCTCCGCGTGGAGGCGGTGGACCGTGTGAACAACACGTCGGCCGGCGAGCCGGTGTGCGCGGCGCCGCTCGTCGCGCCTCCCGTGCCGGCCTGGCCTGCACCGGCCACCGGTGTGGTCGCCAACCCGACCAGCCCTGGGCTCGTCGGCCTCGACACATGGTTCTGGCTCTCGCCCGCACCCGAGGTGATGTCGCTCGACGAGACGTACCGCGGGGTCCGCTATGTCGTGACTGCGACTCCTTCCGGCGTGACCTGG
Organism: Candidatus Dormiibacterota bacterium; assembly: GCA_036783075.1. Taxonomy (GTDB): domain Bacteria; phylum Chloroflexota; class Dormibacteria; order Dormibacterales; family Dormibacteraceae; genus Palsa-870. The sequence goes on from DAIPXW010000056.1 coordinate 1,339, forward strand.
GACTTCGGCGACGGCAGCGGGGAAACCTACGCCGGCCGTGACGGTTTCGGGCGCGCCTATCCGATCGAGTCTTCCGTGATCCATACCTACCAGGCCGACCGCGAGTCGGGCTACGCGGTGCGGGCGAAGCTGCGTTACGACGTCACCTGGTCGGTGATTGCAGGACGGCGCGTCTTCGGCCCCTATCCGCTCGGCCTCGTGGACCTCGTGGCGAGCCCACTCGTATATCCGGTGGAGCAGGCGCAACCGGTCCTGCTCGAGACGTGAGGATCAGTTTTCAGGGTGAGGGATCGTTGTATTTCATCCTCCCGTCCAGCCGGTCACGCGCTGGATCGTCACTGCGACGACAGGTCCGCCCGGTCGTGACAGCCGGTGCTGGAGATACTTCTCCGCCAGGAGGGCGACAGCGTGGTCGGTCTTACCGCCATCCGTCACCACGCGCGCGACTCCATCTGCACGCACCCACCACAACCGGGCCCAGTCCTCGTCGTCGTAGTGGTCGGCGAGGATCGAGACGGCGGGGTGTGCCGCGATGTTCTTCAAGCGCTTCAGGTTGGTCGTCGTCTTCGGTTTCGAATCGACGGCGAAATAGAGGGTGTCGCCGTCCACCGCGAAAACGATGGGGACGAGATGTGGCTTCCCAGCCTCGGTGATGGTCGCGAGTCGAGCCACCCTTGCGTTAGTCAACCGGGTCATCGCATCGCTCGAATTCACACTGGGAAGTCTGAACTTGAAGCATGCTTGCGCGCCGCCATTGCGGCTATCGTTGAGCCGTGCAGAGGCTCCGCACCTATACGGTCGACGAGGCCAACAACGAGCTGCCGCGGGTGCGACGAATCGTCGCGCAGATCGCCGAGCTGTCGGCCCTTCTACCTGAGCTCGAGGACCAGGCGCGCATCAAGGAGTACGAATCCAAGCGTCCGGCGGCAGGCTCGGAGGACCGCGACCGTCATCAACAGGCCCGCGACGCGGCGAGCGGCGCGGAGATGGAGCTGCTCAAAGCGGTGGCGAGCCTCAACAGCCTCGGCATCCAGCTGAAAGGTCCGCTCGAAGGGTTGATCGACTTCCCCTCGTACCGGAACGGCGAGCTGGTCGAGCTGTGCTGGAAACTCGGCGAGGAGAAGGTCGAGCACTGGCACCACATCGGCGAGGGCTTCGCCGGCCGCAAAAGGTTATAAGGGAAAACCGCGGTTTTCCCTGCGCACCGAGGCGCGAGCAGGATGGGACTTACTGATCGCATCGCGCGTGCGGCTCCGCCGCAGGCGCTGCTCCCATTCCGGGGGATTGGATTTACCGAAAGATCACGCGATGCACGCTCGGAGGCTGGGAACGACGCGGGTTAGACGGCCTGGCCAAGCCAGGCCTACTTGCCACGTTGCTATGAGGCTCCGCCCGTCTCCGTAGGAACCGATCCCTTCACCGCCGCGTAGACGGACTTCGCGACCCCGGCCGCGTCGAGGCCGTTCGCTTTCAAGATGTCAGCCCCTTTTCCGTGCGGCAGGAACGCGTCCGGCAGCGCGACGATTCTCACCCGGCCTGCAAGCCCGTGTGGCGCAAGGGCCTCTAGCACCGCGCCGCCGAATCCGCCCGCGCCGACGTTGTCCTCGACCGTCACCACCACGGGATGGCTTCGAGCCCAGTCGGTGATGCGCGGGTCGACCGGCTTGATCCACCGGGCGTTGACCACGGCGCACGAGACGTGCTGCATCTCGAGCCGCTCTGCGGCCTCCCTGGCGACCTCGACCATCCGCCCCACTGCGAAGATCACCGCGTCGGATCCCTTCCGGACCTCCTCCCAGCGCCCGATCGCCAGCGGCTCGACGGGGAGGTCCGGCGTCGACGGGACCGGACCGCTCGGATACCGGATGGCGACGGGACCGTCGGTGGCCAGAGCCGTCTCCAGCAGCGCGCACAGTTCGGTCGCGTCGGCGGGAGCCGCGATCTTCAGGTTGGGGATCAACCGCAGGTAGGACAGATCGAAGATGCCGTGGTGGGAGGAGCCGTCCGGGCCTGTCACACCGGCCCGGTCGATGACGAAGACGACCGGCAGCTTGTGAAGCGCGACGTCCATGATCGTCTGGTCGAAGGCGCGCGCGAGGAACGTCGAGTAGATGCACACGACCGGGTGCATCCCGGCCATCGCCAGGCCCGCGGCGAAAGTCACCGCGTGCTGCTCGCAGATGCCGACGTCAAAGAAGCGGTCGGGAAACTCCTTCGCGAAATTCAGCAGGCCGGTCGACGAGGCCATGGCAGCCGTGATCGCGCACACCTCCGGCCGTCTGGTCGCGGCGGTCAGAAGCGCTTCGCCGAAGACGTCGGTGTACTTCAGCTCCGTGGAGCGCGGCCGTCCGGTCAAGGGGTCGAAAGCCGGCACGCCGTGCAGCTTGTCCACCTCGTCGTCGACGGCGGGGCTGTAGCCATGTCCTTTCTCGGTCACGACATGCACGACGACCGGCTCGCGCAGCTTTTTCGCGCGAGAAAGAACCTCTTCCAGAGCCGCCTCGTCGTGGCCGTCCACGAGCCCCGCGTACTTGATCCCGAGGCTCTCGAAGATGGTGGAGGGCTGCAGCAGCTGCTTGAGACCTTCTTTGACCCGATACGCGGCCTGGTCGGCGGTGGATCCGACGAGTGGAAGGTCGCGGAGCAGCCGCGAGATGTCGTCCTTGATGCGCTCGTAGCGCGGGTCGACCCTGAGCTGCGACAGGTGCCGCGCGAGCCCGCCTACCGTCGGGGCGTAGGAGCGCCCGTTGTCGTTGATGACGATCACGAGGTTGGGCGGCTGCAGGTGCGCGATCTGGTTCAAAGCCTCGTACGCCATACCGCCCGTCAGCGCGCCGTCACCGATGACCGCGATCACGTAGCCGGGGACGCCTTTGCGAAGCCGAGCCTCGGCGATACCAAGCGCGTAGCTCAGAGAGGTGGATGCGTGGCTGTTCTCGACGAAATCGTGGGCCGACTCTTTGCGCGACGGGTATCCCGACAGGCCGCCGCCCTGGCGGAGGCTGCCGAAATCCTTGGCCCGGCCGGTCACGATCTTATGGACGTATGCCTGGTGGCCGGTGTCCCACACGATGGCGTCCTTCGGGCTGTCGAAGACCCGGTGAAGCGCGAACGTGAGCTCGACGACCCCGAGGTTGGACGACAGGTGCCCCCCGGTTCTGGACGTCTGCTCGACCAGGAACGCCCGCACCTCCTCGGCCAGGAGCGCCAGGCGAGGCTGATCGAGGGCGCGAAGGTCCGCGGGCGAGTTGATCGTGTCCAGGATCGCCATCTAGGTGTTAACGCTCAGTCCCGGCCATCAGTTCCGCCAGGGCTATACACAGGCGCGTGCCCGCCCCGCTGGGCCCGCGGAGCACGGTCGTCAGCTCGGTGTTGGTGTTCCAGCTCGAGGCCGCGATATCGAGGTGCGCCCATGGCTTCCCGCCCGCGAACTCGCCTATGAACATGCCCCCCAGGATCATCCCGGCCTCGCCGTACTCGGAGTTGCGCAGGTCGGCGATCTGGCTCCGCAGAAGGATCCGGTAGTCGGCGTAGATAGGCATGCGCCAGACCCGATCGCCGGACTCGATCGCCGCCTGCTCGACCACCTCCCAGAACCGGTCGTCGTTGCTGACGGCGGCGGTGGCGGCGTGCCCGATCGCGACCGTCGCGGCTCCGGTCAGCGTGGCGAGATCGACGATGTGCGTGGCCCCGTTGCGAATCGCGTGGGTCAGCGCATCCGCCAGCACGAGCCGGCCCTCGGCGTCCGTGTTCAGGATCTCAACCGTCTTCCCGTTGGCGCTGACCAGGACGTCACCCGGGCGCTGCGCAGCAGGCCCAGGCATGTTCTCGGTCGCGGCGACGATCGCCATCACGTCGATCGGGAGCTTGCGCGACGCGATCACGTCGATCGCCGCGAGCACGGCGGCCGCGCCCGCCATGTCGGCCTTCATCTGGCTCATGTGCTCGGCCGTCTTGAGAGAGATTCCGCCGGTGTCGAACGTGATCCCCTTGCCGACCAGCGCGAGCACGGTCGCGCCGGCCTCGGCCGGAAGCCCGGCCGGCCGGTTGCCGCGATAGCGGACCCGAATCATGCGCGGCGGCCGCGCCGAACCGGCCGCCACCCCCAGGATCAGGTTGTAGCCGCCCGTGCGGAGCTCCGCCGGACCCAGCACCTCGACCTCGAGGCCGTGCCGCTGCGCGATCCGCTCCGCTTCCTGGGCCAGGGCGTCCGGGGTCAGCTCGTTAGGCGGCGCGTTCTGCCACTCGCGAGCGCGGTTGGTCGCCTCGCCGTTCTCCTGCGCGGCGACGACGTCGTGCTCGCGGCCGACACCAAACCCGGTGAGGACGAGCTCTTCGATCTCGCGCCGTTCGGGCTGCGCACCGGTCTGCCGCGAGCGGCGCTCGAAGGTGCCCATGACGCATCCCTCGACGACGGCCTTGAGCGAATCCATGCCCAGGGGCGGGTCGCAGCGCACGAGCGCCAGCCGCTTGTAGCCGTACGTGCGTGAAGCACGGACCAGCTCGTGATGCGCGGACCGCAGCCTCTGGCCGTCGAGGTCGTGGATCGAGCCCACGCCGTACAGGATCACCCGCCGCGGTCCGCCCCGGGTCGCCGTCGGCACGGGCAGGACCTCGTGGATCCGGCCCCGGAACTCCCCGTTCGCGATCATCTCGGAAAGCACTCCACCGAGCGACCGGTCGAGGTCCAGCGCAGCGCCCGAGAGGCGCTGGCCGGTGGCCACGGGGACGGCGAGAGCGTCAACCGCAAGCTCGGCCGGCGGCGTCGAGACCAGGCTGACTCTCACGAAGGGATAAGCGTAGACGTGTGTTAAGTAAGGTGCTCGGCGACGAGCTCGAGCACGTGCGCGACGCGAAGCTCGATGCCGCGCGCGCGGGCGGCCGCCGCGATGTGCATCAGGCACCCAGGGTTGTCGGACGCCACCACCGTGCACCCCGTCTTGGCGATCGCGTCCAGCTTCCACGTCGCGAGTCTCGAGGCGACGCGTGGCCACTCCATGCTGAACGTCCCACCGAACCCGCAGCAGTTCGCGATGTCGGGGATGTCGACGACCTCGTAGCCGGCGAGCTCGAGCAGGCGTCGCGGCTCACTCTTCAGCCCGAGCTGCCGGAGGGTCTGGCAGGAGTCGTGGTAGGCGACCTTGAGGCTCATCCCCTCCGCGTCGACGAGGTGCGGGTTGCGCGTCAGGATTTCGAGGGCGAAACGGGTCGAATCACGCATCCTCGAGCGCAATTCGAACGACGCCTCCGCGCCCCAATCGGGGGCGTCGATCGTGAAGGCTCCGAAGCAGGAGGCCGAAGGAGTCACGATCAACCCCTTGGAATCTCCAAGCGCCTGGGCCAGGCCGGCGTGCAGAGCGGCGCCTCCCTTGAAATCGCCCGCGTTGGCCGCGATCAGCCCGCAGCACCATTGACCCTTGGGAAAACCAACGTTGAAACCCGCTGCGGTGGCGATCTTCTCGAGCGCGACCGCGGCCTGGGGCTGGACGCGGTCGACCAGGCACGAGGCGAAGATGGTGAGCGGCTCCCCGTCGACGTAACTCGGTTGGACCCGGTCCCTGTAGGGGACTCGCGCCAGGCGTGGCGCGCCAGGCACCAGGGCGCTGAAGGGGGCCGCCGCGCGGAGGACACGGTCGGCCAGCTCCGGCCGCTCCCAGAGTCCGAGCAGGGCTCGCTTGCGAAGCGACTTCCTGCCGGCGCGCCGGTGCTCCAGGATCTGGCGCGGCAGCGGGATGTCGACAGGGCAGATCTCCTGGCAAGCGTTGCACTGGGTGCAAAGCGTGTTCGACAGGTCGGCCGCGGCGACGCCGTCGTGGAACGGTGTGACGACGAGCCCGATCGGGCCCGTGTAGATGTGGCCGAACTGGTGGCCGCCGACGGCCATGAAAGGCGGGCACGCGTTGGAGCACGCGCCGCATCGAATGCAGGTGAGCGCCTCGCGGAACATGGGATCGGCGCGCATCTCCTCGCGACCGTTGTCGATGATCACGCAGTGCATCTCGCGCGGCCCGTGGACGCCGATCGTCAGCGACTGCTCGATGTCGGCGGATCGAGAAGGGCCCGTGATCCAGTTGACGTAGCTGCTCATCACCTGCCCCGTGCCGCTGCGCGGCAGCATGCGCAGCACCGCAACCGCGTCGTTGAGCGAAGCCACCAGCTTGTCGATGCCGAAGAGCGCGATGTGGACGGGTGGGAGCGTGGTGGTGAGGTCGGCGTTCCCTTCGTTGGTGACCAGCACGACGGTGCCTGTCTCCGCGATGGCCATGTTGGCGCCGCTGATGCCGACCGTGGCGTCGACGAACTTCTGGCGCAGCGACTCGCGTGCGTGGCGCTGGATCGCGTCGACGGTCGGCTCCGTGCCGAACACGCGCGCGGCGTCCTCCTTGGTGAGATGGATCGCGGGCGCGATGAGGTGCGAGGGGCGCGTGTGGGTCAGCTGCACCATGCGTTCGCCGAGGTCGGTCTCGACGACCTCCATGCCGAGCGATTCCAGGTAAGGGTTGAGCTCGATCTCCTCCGTGGCCATCGACTTGACCTTCGTGACCACCATTCGACCGCCAGTCCGCCGCTCGCTGCTTGCGTTCCAGCAGATCTGGCCGATCATGTCGCGCGCCGCCGCGGCGTCTTTCGCGAAGTGCACCTTGCCACCGACTGCCTCGAGGCGCTCTTTGAACTGCGCTGCGAGCTCAGGCAGGCGCTCGAGGTTCGCCATCCGCCGCTTCTTCAAATCGGCGCGGCCCGCTGCGAAATCGAAGCTTTCGAAGGCGGCATCGCGCTTGGCCCGCAGGTTGGTCATGGCGTGCACTAGCGCGCGCTGAAGCTCCGGGTCGTCGAGCGCTTTGTTGACCCGGCGCGAGAAGTGGCGCCGGGTCTCAGCCAGCGGAGTGCGAGCTCGGCGCCCTCATGGCGCCGGCACCTTTCAAAGCTTCGACGACTCCGTCGGCGGTCGACACCGGCGCCAAGCATATTGTCCCGACGCACACGACGGCGCCCTTGTCGCCCGACGGGTCGATCACGGCGTAAGGGTGAGCCATGACCGCCGCCCGTGCCAGCTCGGCGGTGGCGGTCGTCACCTTCACCGCGTAACGGGTGCGGTCAAGGGCGCGCGCGAACACCGCGGCCATGAGGCCGTACTGCCTCGGCAGCGCCGCCACCGATTCGAGTGCCCGCCGAGCTCGCGACAGGTAGGGCTCGGCCGGATCGCCGGTCAGGATGTCGAGCTCGACGAGCGCCATGGCCGCGACGGAGTTCTCAGCGAGGGGTTTGATCGGCTCGCTCAGGCGCCCGAGCTTGTCCTTTCCCGCGTGGTCGAAGTAGCCACCGAGGTTCGCGTCGCCGTAGCGCTCTTCGAGATGTTCCGCGAGGTCTACCGCGCGCTTCAGCCAGTAGCCGCCGGCTCCCGCCTGGTGGGCGCGCGCGGCGGCCCACATGCTCCAGACCTGGTCGGCCAGCTGGCCGCCAGTGCCCTCGGCGTGCGCCATCCCCTCGCCGGTGCGGTACGCGTCTCGAAAAAGACGATCGAGCGCCCGGGTCGCGTGGTCCCGCAGGTCATTGCGGTCGAAACGTCGCGACGCGTCGAGGTAGGCCACGGCGAGTGACGCGTTCCACGCCGTGTACACGCGGCGGTCGACGTACGGTGCAACCGCCTGTGCCCGCTCCTCGCCGTCCATCGCGTAGTAGTGCTCGTCGGCGTCCTGGCTGCCCGCGTAGAGGCCGGTCTTCGGGTCGCGCAGCACCTTGTCGAGGTAGCCCGTCGTCTTGTCGAGGACGGACTCCAGGCCGGCGAGTGAGA
>DAIPXW010000057.1:0-9063 GCA_036783075.1 Candidatus Dormiibacterota bacterium
CCACTGCTTTGACGGCGACTGCTGCAAACGGGTACATGTCCTTTACCTCTTCTTTTGTTCGTGATCGGCCTTCTCAGGCCGGGGATCACGATGAGGCCGCGCTGTCAGACGGGCGTTGGCTCGGCGTCAGGCTTTTGTAACCGCCGGCGCCGTCAGCGGGTCCAGAACCCGTCCGGATCGAACTTGCGGATCGCGAGCAGCTCCGCCTGCGTCGGCGCCGGGGTCTCGGCTACGCCCGCGCCGAACCTCACGGCCCAGCCGGTCTCGGAGCTGACCTCGGCCACGCTGTGTCCGGGATGGATCGACGCGACATGGGCCTCTCCGCCTTCTTCAGGAAAACGGAGGACACAGAGCGTGGTGATGATCGCGACCGGACCGCCACCGAGCAGACCGTTGCGCTTGCGCCAGCCGGGCGTCCCGTCGCCGTATCCCGGTGAGGTGACGAACGAAACCCGCTCGACGAGACGCCGCTTCTCGTGGCTCATCAGGGTCACCCAGCGGCGGCTCAAGATCGCGATGTCCGCTCCTCCCCCGCTCCCCGGCAGCTTCACGTTCGGCCTGTCGGTCGGGCCGACGTACGACGTGTTGAGGTTGCCGAAACGGTCGACCTCGGCGCCGCCGATGAAGCCCAGGTCGACTTTTCCCTGCGCCATGAGCGCCATCACGTTCGACATTCGCGTCGACCACAGCGCGTCGACCACGTTAGGTGGGTCGCCCATCGTGCCCAGGAAAGCCGAGGCCGGCTGGTCGCGCATGAGTCCCACCTCGAACAGACCGCGTGCGCTCGGAGCGTGCGCGTTGCGAGCGACCGCGTAGGCGAGGATGGGCAGCCGCATGCCGACGAAAACGAGGTCGCCGTCGCGTATCTCACGCGAGGCCACGGCGACCATGAGCTCTTGGGGCGTGTAGGAGGAGCCGTCACTCATCGCTGTAGTCCGCGGGCGACGAATACCGGTGCTGCCGCACGCGCAGCTTCTCCAGGTCGACGCCCTCCAGGTAGGCGGCGCGGTCGGCGACACCGATCACCCACTTTTCGAGCCACGCCTGGTAGCCCGCGACCGAGCGGGACTGGTCCGCATATGCGCGGTAGAACGCGTGGTCGCGTTTGAAGTGGCCCTGCACTGGAGACGGGTGCGCGCCGCCCGGTTCGTGGACGACGGCCACGACCTTCGTCTCGGGAAAGAGAATTCGGTTGGGGTCGCTGAGAGTGACCGACGCGTCCACGAGCTCCTCGCACGTGATGATCACGCCACCCGCCGCGAGCCCGGCCTCCTCCGTGATGCCGAGCGGGCCCCATGCGTGAGCGCGGCCGTGCTCGTCCGCCCTCTGGACGTGGACGATGGCGACGTCGGGCCGGACGGCCTGGACATGGACGAGCTCGCCCTCTGCCGCAAGGCCCGGGTTGGTGCCCAGGATGTCGCTGCCCAGGAGCGTGCGCGTGGGTAGGCTGGGTACGCTCCACGCCGCGGCCCACAGCGCGAGCGCAATGGAGAAGTTGCTGTGGTCGTGTACCTCCAGGGTGCGGGGAACGCCTTGCTCACACGCCCGGCGGTAGCAGTGGCCGAGGCCCTCCGACACATTCCCCACCCACGCGGCGGTCACGCGGCGCACGCACCCGGCGCCGATCAGCTGGTCGAACAGCGAATCCGAGATGGGACCGACAAGCTCGAGGTCACGCCGCCTCTGCCGGATCATCTCGTGGCCCGCCGCGAAAGGGATCAGTGGCTCGAGCGCGACGCCGACGGCGACGGTCGCCCCGTCGGGCACATAGTTGCCGATGGCCTGCGCCATCGTCATCAGCTTGCCAGGCACGGCGGAGCGGTTACCCGCCGATGGATTCGATGTACGAGCGGTGGTTTCGCTCGAGCTCGGGCATCGAGTCGCCACCGAACTTCTCGAGGAAGGCGGCGGCCAGGGTCAGGGCTACGACCGCCTCGCCGATGACGCCGGCCGCCGGAACGACGCACACGTCGCTTCTCTCGTAGTGCGCCTCGACCTTCTCCTTGGTGCGAAGGTCGACCGAAGGCAACGGTTTCTTCATCGTCGAGATGGGCTTGATCGCGACCCTGAGGTCGATCGGCTCCCCGTTCGTCATCCCGCCGGTCACGCCGCCGGCGCGATTGGTCAGGTGGCGGAACCGGCCGTCCTGGTACTCGATCTCGTCGTGGAACTGCGATCCCCGCCGGGTCACGCCCTCGAACCCCGCACCGAACTCCACGCCCTTGACCGCGTTGATCGACAGGATGGCCTGCGCGATCCGGCCATCCAGCTTGCGGTCCCAGTGCACATAGCTTCCGAGACCCGGTGGCAGGCCGCGCGCGATGACACGGAAGGTGCCGCCCAGCGTGTCGCCGAGCTCGGAAACGTTGTCGATCTCGGCGATCATCTGCGCCGAAGCGTCTGGATCCGGGCAGCGCACAAGCGACGCCTCGATCATCTCCGAAGTGACGGTGTCGGGGTCGCACCCTTCGTACCCGATGTCCACTGTGCCGATCGACTGCGTGAAGCTCAAGATCTCCACCCCGAAGCGCTCGAGCAGCTTGCGGGCGACCCCGCCGGCCGCGACCCGAGTCGCGGTCTCACGCGCGGAGGACCGCTCCAGCACGTTGCGGATGTCCGTGTGCCCGTACTTCAGGGCGCCTGCGAGGTCGGCATGCCCGGGGCGCAACCGCGTTACGACCCTGGGAGCGAACCCCTCTTTCGCCGCGGTCATCTCGGCGGTCCAGTTGACGTGATCCTTGTTCTCCAGGACAAGCGTGAGCGGGCTGCCGATCGTGAACCCGCCCCGCACGCCGCTGACGATTCGCGCGAAGTCGGTCTCGATCTTCTGACGGCCGCCTCGTCCGTGCCCGCCCTGGCGGCGTGCGAGGTCGCGGCGCAGATCGGCCTCGGAGATCTCGAGCCCCGACGGCAACCCCTCGATCACGACCGTAAGCTGCGGGCCGTGCGATTCGCCCGCGGTCAACCACCTCAGCATTGAGGCGATGATAAGGCGCGATGCCAAAAGCCCTGGACGTGGCGCTCGTCGACGTAGGCGGCACGCTGTGGCCGAACTCGTGGCCATTTCGTGAAACCGACGGGGCCGGGCGGCGGCAGCGGTTGGCCCTCGCGATGCCGGGTTTGGCGCCCGATGCCGTAGATGCGCTCGCCGACGACCTGATCAGGAGCAGCCGCGCGGGTGACGAAGCGCGCAGCCTCTCCACCGAGGCGCGGATCAACCTCTCGGCGGAGGAGCTGATCGGGGGATCGCTCTCGCGCCAGGGCCTGCCCGCCGACACGGTGACCGTGAGGGCCATTCGCCGCGCTATGGCGATTCCGGTGGCGGACCGGATGAAGCCGCTCCCCGGGGCGTTGGAGCTGCTGCAAGAGATCCATGCGCTCGGCCTGCGCACGATCATCGCCAGCAACACGTACTGGCGCGACGCGGACAGCTACTGGGACGACTTCCGCGTCCTCGGACTGGCCTCGCACATCGACGCAATCGTCACCTCGGTCGACGCCGGACACCTGAAGCCTCATCCCGCGGTGTTCGAGATGGCGATGCGCATCGCGGGCGTCCCCGCCGGCCGGTGCGTCGTCATCGGCAATCGCGAGGAGAACGACATCGAGCCCGCGCTGGCGCTGGGAATGCGAACGATCCTTGTCCACCCGGACGACCCGCGTCCGGCCGCCAGCCGCGCGCACGCGGTGGTGCCCGACCTGTGGGCGTGCGTGGCGGCCCTGAAGGCTATGCTCGACGAATCTTGAAAAACGAGATGGCCCGCGACGTACAGCGTGTGATTGTCGCGCTGAACGTCAACGGCGAGCGCGCCGACCTGCTGCTGCCGGTGCACAAGACTCTGCTCGAGGTGCTCCGCGAGGACATGCGTCTCACCGGTACCAAGCACGGATGCGAGCTTGGCGAGTGCGGCACGTGCACGGTTCTCGTCGACGGCCGGCCTGAGCTGAGCTGCCTGCTGCTGCCTGTGCAGCTGGAGGGCCGAAGCGTCACGACGGTGGAGGGCATGGCCGCCGGCTCCGAGCTGCATCCACTCCAGCGCGCGTTCGCCGAGCTCGGAGCGGCGCAGTGCGGGTACTGCACCCCGGGCATCCTGCTGGTGGCGAAGTCGCTGCTCGAAGCGAACCCGCGGCCTTCGCGGGACGAGGTCCGCGAGGCGCTCGCCGGCAACCTGTGTCGCTGCACGGGCTACGCCAAGATCCTCGACGCGGTCGAGCTTGCAGCGGGTCGGATGGAATGAGCGGGTCCTCGACCAAGCTCGGGGTGATAGGCAAGCCGCTGGCCGGCGTGAACGCCGCGGGCAAGGTCACCGGCCGCGCGGTCTACGCCGACGACATCCTCCTTCCCCGCACGCTGCACTGCCGCATCCTGCGCAGCCCCCATCCCCACGCCCGCGTCCTGTCGATCGACACCTCTGCCGCGCGACGCATGCAAGGCGTGCAGGCCGTCATCACCGGCGCCGACCTGCCGATCAAGTTCGGCATCCTTCCAGTCACGCAGGACGAGCGCGCTCTCGAGCACGAGAAGGTGCGCTACGTGGGCGACCCGGTCGCGGCGGTGGCGGCCATCGACGAGGAGGTCGCGGCCGCCGCCTGCGACGCCATATCGGTTGAGTACGAGGTCCTCGAGCCGGTGATGTCGATCGAGGCCGCGCTTACGACCCCGAAGGACGAGCGGATCCAGGACTACGGCGGCCCCGACAACATCCACAAGCTGGTGGCGCTCGAGTTCGGGGACGTAGACGGCGGCTTCGCGCGCGCCGACCACGTCCGCGAGGACGTCTTCTTCTTCCAGGGCAACACGCACCTGCCCATGGAGCAGCACAGCGCCACCGCCACCTATGTCGACGGAAAGGTCACGCTGTGGTCGTCGACCCAGGTCGTGCATTACGTGCACCGCGCGCTGTCGAAGGTTCTCGAGCTGCCGATGAACAGGATCCGCGTGATCGGAGCCGCGCACGGCGGCGGCTTTGGAGGCAAGACGGATCCTTTCGCGCACGAGATCATCGTCTGCAAGCTGGCGATGATGACCGGGCGCCCGGTCAAATGCACCCTGACGCGCGAGGAGGTCTTCTACGCGCACCGTGGCCGCCACCCGGTCCTGATGTGGGTGAGAACCGGCGCGACCCGCGACGGTCGTATAACGGCCATGCATTTCCGTACCGCGCTCGATGGCGGCGCCTACGGCTCTTACGGCGTGGCGTCCACCTTCTATACAGGGGCCTTGCAGACGGTCACCTACGACATCCCCGCTTACCGGTTCGAGGGATGCCGCGTCTTCACGAACAAGCCGCCGTGCGGACCCAAGCGCGGCCACGGGACACCGCAGCCCCGGTTCGCACTGGAGCTGCACCTGCACAAGATCGCCGACGACCTGGGTCTCGACCCCGTCGACCTGAAGATGCGCAACTTCGTCAAGCCGATGACGCGCACCGTCAACTGGCTGCGCGTCACGTCGTGCGGTCTCGACGAGTGCACGGAAAAGGTCATCACCGCATCCGGCTACAAGGACCGAACGCGACAGGCTGGTCACGGGATGGGATTTGCAATCTCCAGCTACATGTCCGGCGCCGGCACCGCCATCTACTGGAACGACATGCCCCACTCCGAGGTGCAGCTCAAAGTGGACCGGGGAGGCGTCACCGCGTACTGCGGCGCCATGGACATCGGCCAGGGATCCGACTCGGTGCTGGCCGCGATCGTCGCCGAGGAGCTCGGCCTGCAGCCGCTCGACATCCGCCTCGTCACAGCGGACACGGACACCACGCCGATCGACCTCGGGTCCTACTCGTCGCGCGTGACCTTCATGGCCGGCAACGCGGCACTCATGGCGGCGCGTCACATGCGCGGCCTGCTCGTGGAGGCGGCCGCGGCCAAGATGGGGCGCCCCGCGGCCGAGGTGGGTGTCGGTGGGGGACGCATCGGCGATTTCAGCTTCGAGGAGGCCTCCATCCTCGCCGAGGCGCGGTTCGGCACCCTCACCAGCGCCGGAAGCTACACCCCGCCGAAGATCGCCGGGCCGTACAAGGGATCCGGCGTCGGGCCGAGCCCTGCCTACAGCTACACGGCATGCGTGGTCGATGTCGACGCCGACCCCCGCACCGGCCTGGTCCGGGTCAACAGGGTATGGATCGCGCACGACGTCGGGCGCGCCATCAATCCGCTGCTGGTCGAGGGGCAGATCGAAGGTAGCGTGTACATGGGTCTCGGCGAGGCGCTGATGGAAGAGCAAACGTTTCGCAAAGGCCTGCACAAATGGCCTTCGATGCTGGAATACAAATCGCCGACCTTCCTCGACATGCCCGACGTCCGCACCTTCATCGTCGAGACCATCGACCCCGAAGGCCCGTATGGCGCGAAGGAGGCGGGCCAGGGTCCGCTGCTGCCCATCGCGCCGGCGTTGTGCTCCGCGATTCACGAAGCCCTCGGCGTCTGGATCGACGAGGTTCCGGTCACACCCGAGAAGGTGGTCGAAGCGCTGCGTCGCAAAGAAAAGGGCGAGCCGCCGCGATTCGGCCCTGCGAAGTTTCCGCGCATCCCGTACCCCACCTGCATCAAGGTGGACCCGCCATCGAAGGAGCTCGACAGTGCTTCGCCTGCCGCGATTTAGCTACCTGCGGCCGAGAACGGCGCGCGAGGCGGCACGCATGGCCGCCGAGCTCGGCCCGCGCGCGATGTTCGTGGCCGGTGGCACCGATCTGTTTCCCAAGCTCAAGCGTCGCCAGTTCGATGTGGACAGCCTGATCGGGCTCGAATTCTTGACCCGCGACATCCGCATGGGTGGGGAGGGATGCCTGGTCGATGCCGGGGTCACGCTGTCCGCTGCGTCAAGCGATCGAAGCCTGCTGAAAAGTTTCGCGGGCTACGCGGAGGCCGCGGGCCTGGTGTCCTCTCCCCCTCTCCGCAACGCCGGCACCGTCGGCGGCAACCTCTGCGTCGACACGCGGTGCAACTACTACGACATGACATATGAGTGGCGGAAGGCGGCGGGCTTCTGCATGAAGAAGGACGGGGACATCTGCCTTGTCGCTCCGAGCAGCCCGCGGTGCTGGGCGGTGTCGTCTTCCGACACCGCGCCGATGGCGATCGCCCTCGACGCGACAGTACAGCTGACTGGACCGGACGGTGAGCGCGAGGTGCCGGTTTCAGCCCTCTACCGCGATGACGGTATGCAGTACATGACAAAGCAGCCCAGCGAGGTCGTGACCGCGATCCGGCTGCCGGCGCTCGCGGGCATCACGAGCGCATACGTGAAGCTGCGGCGGCGCGGCTCGATCGACTTTCCGATCGCCGGCGCCGCGGTTGCGCTGCGGCTGGACGCCGACACAGTCACGAGCTGCCGGATCGTGCTGTCGGCGGTCGCGTCGCACCCGGTCGAAGCGACCGCCGCCGAAGAGTTCTTAACGGGAAAGGCTGTGGACGCCGAGACGTTGCGCGAGACCGCGGAGATCGCGGCCAGGCCGGCCAAGCCGCTCGACAATGCGGATCTCAGCCATTTCTGGCGAAAGCGCATGGTCCGTGTAGTCGTGGAGCAGGCCCTCGAAAGAGCCACCGACCAGAAACTCCGGCTCGAGGGTTAAGCTTGTAGGTCAACACGTGGAAATCATCAATCACTTCGTCAAGCGGCAGTCGGGACAGGGAATGGTGGAGTTCGCCCTCATTCTGGCCCTCGTCGCCCTCATCGTGATCATCGCCCTGATCGCGACCGGCGGTCAGGTGATCAACCTGTACTCGGACATCGTCCAGACGATGTGCCTGTACCACGCCGGGTGCTGAGCAGCTAAGTCCGCCGCCCTGACCCGCAAAGCGGGAGACGGAAGTCAAGCCCCGATCGCTGACGCCGCCTCCGCAGCCGCACGCCCGGCGTTCGCTCGGATGAGGTCGAAATCGCGGTGCGCCAGCGCTTCCTGGGGGAAAAGAGACGTGCTGAGGCCGACCGCCTTGACTCCGAGCCGCAGGTACGCGCCGATGTCCTCGATCGGCACCCCGCCGGAAACCCAGAAAGGCACCCCGCCCATCGGGCCGTTGAGCGCGCGCACGTACTCCGGGCCGCCCACGGGGCCGATCGGGAAGACCTTGACCAGCGCGGCTCCCGCCAGCCTCGCCTGGTAGATCTCGGTCGGCGTCAGGGCGCCGAGCACGCAGAGGATGTCCTGCTGCCTGCACGCGTCCGCCACCTCGGGCAGCAGCACCGGGGTCACCACGAACGCGGCGCCCGCCTCCTTGGCCTCCAGGACCGCCCCCGGGTCCCAGACGGTGCCCACCCCGATCGAAAAGCGCCCCCCGGTGGTGGCGATCAGGCCGCGGATCAGCTCGAAGCACGAGGGGACGGTCTTGGTGACCTCGATCGTCCGGACACCGCCCTCCAGGGCTGCCAGGCACGCCTGGAAGCCGGTGTCGGAGTCCTCGGTGCGCAGCACGCCGCACAGCCGGTTGGGAAAGGCCTGGTCGATGGTCCGCAAAGCCGTGTGAATTATGGCCGTAACCGGCCTGTGACCCCCACGGCTTCTCAGCGCTCTTTAAACTGGTACATACGTATGACAGGGGCGACGGCGACCGAGAGCACGCGTGACCAGATCATCCACGCCGCGGCCGAGTCGCTCCTCGAAAACGGCTACTCGGGCACGAGCGTGCGGGCCATCGCCACCAGGGCCGGGGTCGCAATCGGCAACCTGCAGTACTGGTTCCCGACCAAATCCGAGCTGCTGGTGGAGGCCTGGCGTTACCTGACGGGCAGGTCCGTCGAGGAGCTCCGCAGGACCCTCAACCAGCTCACCGACCCCCTCGAGGTGCTGGAGTTCGGCGTGGAATCGCTGTGGGACTCGCTGCGGCGGCTCGGTGACATCCAGCTCGCCGCGTTCGACCTGCTGGTCCAGGCCCCCCGGACCGAGCGCCTGAGGGCATATCTTCCGGAGCTGTTCACACGCTACCGCGAGGTCATCCAGGAGCAGCTCGACCGGCTCGAGGAGGATGGGCGAATCCGCCTGACCGTCCCGCGCGAGGTCCTGGTGCCGCTGGTCCTGAACACCGTGCTCGGCTTCGGCCTCTACTACGTCGTGACCCGCG